>JASLBX010000003.1 GCA_030146385.1 Jiangellaceae bacterium
CTCAAGGGCGGCGCGATGAAGTTCGGCCAGGCCCTGTCTGTGTTCGAGGCGGCACTGCCCGAGGAACTGGTCAGCCCGTACCGGGCGACGCTCACCAAGCTGCAGGAAGCCGCGCCGCCGATGCGCCCGCGCGTCGTCCACCAGGTGCTCACCGAGGAGCTCGGCTCGGGCTGGCGGGCCAAGTTCCAAGAGTTCACCGATACGCCGGCGGCCGCAGCGTCGATCGGGCAGGTCCACAGGGCCATCTGGGAGGACGGCCGCGAGGTCGCGGTCAAGATCCAGTACCCGGGCGCGAACGACGCGCTGCGCGCCGACCTGCGGCAAATCACAAGGCTCGGCAACGTGGTCGGTTCGATGATCCCGGGCCTCGACATCGGGCCACTGCTCGATGAGCTCACCGACCGCGTGACCGAGGAACTCGACTACCGGATGGAGGCCGACGCACAGGACGGCTTCGCGTTCGCCTTCGACGGCGACCAGGAGTTCGCCGTCCCGAAGCTGATCCACGGCACCGAACGGGTGCTGGTGTCGGAGTGGCAGGACGGTCGCCCGCTCTCGGACGTCATCGCCAACGGTACGCAGGACGAGCGCGACCGGGCCGGCCTGCTCTACGTCCGGTTCCTGTTCTCCGGCCCCGACCGTGCGGGCCTCCTGCACGCGGACCCGCACCCCGGCAACTACCGCATCACGCCGGACGGACGGCTGGGCGTCGTCGACTACGGGGCCGTGGCCAGGCTGCCGGAGGGCCTGCCGCCGTCGATCGGCCAGCTGATGCGGCGGGCCCTGGACGGCAATGTCGAAGCGATGCTCGACGGCCTTCGCGATGAGGGCTTCGTCAAGCCGCACATCAGGCTCGGGGCCGCCGAAGTGTACGACTACCTGGCGCCGTTCCTGGAACCCGCGGCGGTCGAGCGGTTCCGATTCAACCGGGAGTGGATGCGGGAGCAGTTCAGCCGGATCAACGACCCGCGGCGGCCGGGCTACACGGTCGGGCTCAAGCTGAGCCTGCCGCCGTCCTACCTGTTGATCCACAGGGTCTGGATCGGCGGGCTGGGCGTTCTGTCGCAGCTCGACTGCGAGGCGCCGTTCCGGGCCGAGTTGGCACGCTGGCTGCCCGGCTTCGCGTGACGCTGGCGTGGCCCGCTCACCAGTAGGCCTGGTCGAGTTTGGCCTCGATGGAGCGCAAATTGTCACGCGCGCAGGACGGGCAATAGGCCACCGTCCGCCCCTCCTCGGTGCTGAGCACCCAGTCCAGCGGCGGATGCTCACCACCAGGCGTGCCGCACCATGCGCAGACGACGAGGTTTCCGGACTGATTCATCGCTTCGAACATACCTCTCAGACGTCAAGGCCGGGACATGCTGCTGTGTTCCCGGGCATCTGCCTGAAGGAAGATCAGTCCTGCTCTCCGAGCTGACTGTCGAGCCGCATGGCCAGTTCGTGGGCAAGCGCACCCAGGTCCTCGCCGCGGTATACGCCGGCCAGCTCGTCGAGCAACCGGGCTATGACTTCAGCTTGGCCCACCGTCAACGTGGTCCGGTGGTCCGAAGGTTGGCCACCCTCGGTAAGGCGTGCTCGTAACCCCGCGGCGTAGTCGTCGCGGTTCAGCGGGTTGCTGGCCGCGTCCCTGATGGTCGCAGTCGGGCGGGGCGGCTTTGCCCCAGCCGCCGGTGAAGTGCTGAACTCAGTGTGCTCGGGGCAGTAGTCGGTTCCGCGGACCGGGTCGTAGTTCCAACCGGCCGCGTGGGCGCGGGCCCAGGACTTGGCATCGGAGTCATTCCGCCACCGCTCGGCGGCCGGCGGCTCCACCTGGACGGGACATCCCGCCACGTCGCAGCTGATCACGACACGTCGCAGCGTGCCGCCACGCCCGGACACGTGAATGCTCACCGCTGGTCGCTCTCAACCGGGCGAACAGCTTCAGCCTCAGCGCAGAATCGGTGGGCCATCGTCGCCTCCAGGTTCACTATGGGCTCTTAGGGCCCGGACGGGAAAGTGGGGTGGACGCAAGTAGAACACGTCGGCGTCCCCATTTCGCGATCACAGAGTATGCGCACGTTGGGCACAGTGTGAGCCCCACCTGTCCAAGCCCTGCCCATACTGCCAGCTTGAAACCGACCACGACGGCTCGATGCCTGGCCGCCATCGCAGGCTCCCGGCTCTCCTGGATCGCGCACGCGCCCACGACACCCAACTGTGCAGCTACGTGGCACGCAACACCGCCCCTGCCCAGCGTGGACAGGGGCGGTGTGCGCCCGGAGTGTCAGCCACCAGCACGGCCTCACGCTCCTCGTCCGCCGGCACTTCCTCGGCCGACGGCGAACCGTGCGGGTCGAGTGTCGGAAGCACCCGGTCCAGCCACCTGGGCAGATACCAGTTGGCGCGGCCCAGCAGGGCATGGCTGCGGACACGACCACCAGCCGGATCAAGGTCGCGTCGATGGCGATGGCTGCGGCCATGCCGACCCCGATCACCTTGATGACCACGTTTGGATCGAAGGCGAACCCGAGGAACACGGCAACCATGATCAACGCGGCCGAGGTGATGACCCGTGCAGTCGAGGCGAGGCCGGTGACGACACTTCCCTTGCTGTCACCGGTCCGGCGGTACTCCTCGCGGACCCGGCCCAGGAGGCGCTGACCTGGGCACGTGCCGTCGGCGACGCGTGCCGAGGCGACAGCGCCAGAGCCCTGCGCCGAATCGCAACAGTCAACAGCCTGGGCGTCGCCCGGATGGCGGCACTGGACCGCATCGAGATCGCGGTGCAGGCTCAGCACCTCCCGAAGGCCCTCGAGTGGCTCATCGACCTGGAGACATTCGCGACGCTGACCAGGGCCGCCTGGGCGGCCGCCAGGGCAGCCCACTGCCGAGCCCTGCTTTCCGCGCCCGATGCCGCCGACGAGATGTTTCTGGCAGCGCTCGACCACCACACTCGGTCCCAACGCCCATTCGAGCGCGCACGGACCGAGCTCTCGTACGGGGAGTACCTTCGCCGTGCGCGGCGCCGCGTCGACGCTCGCGGGCATCTTCGAACGGCCCTGGACATCTTTGAGGACCTACGGGCTGCACCGTGGCGGAAGCGAGCATTGCAGGAGTTACGCGCCTCCGGCGAGCGTGCACGTCAGCGGGACCAGCGCGCGACCCCGCAGCTGACCGCCCAGGAGCTGCAAGTCGCCCGATTCTTCGCCCAAGGCCTGTCCAACCGCGACGTGGCGGCCCAGCTCTTCGTGAGCCCGCGCACCATCGACTTCCACCTGCGCAACGTTTTCACGAAAGTCGGTGTCAGTTCCCGCACACAGCTCGCGCACGCATCCCTCGAGTAGCCCCGGCGAACCGAACCATGCACGCGGGTGCCCTGGAGCCGCAGCCGCTTCGCTCGTGAACTCCATAGCCCGGAACGGCCGATGATCACGAAGGGCTAGTGAGGGCAAGGGCCGACTTGACGGCGGTTGCGAGGCGGTCGGCCACGGCGCGAGCGTGCTCTTCGGTCGCGGCTTCGATCATCACGCGGACGACCGGCTCGGTGCCGGACGGACGCAGCAGCACGCGGCCGGTGTCGCCGAGCTCGGCTTCCGCGGCGGCCACGGCGTCCTGGACCGCCGGGTCGGTAGCCACTCGCGACCTGTCCACGCCAGACACGTTGACCAGCACCTGCGGTAGCCGCTGGACGACTCCCGCGAGGCTGTGCAGCGGCTCGCCGGACGCCGCGACGCGGGCCAGCAGGTGGACAGCCGTGAGCAGCCCGTCGCCGGTGGTCGCGTGACCGGACAGGACGACATGCCCCGACTGCTCGCCACCGAGCGAGTACCCGCCGTCCTTCATCGCCTCGAGGACGTACCGGTCGCCGACGGCGGTATCCACGACGGTCAGCCCGGCCGCCTTCATCGCGAGCCGGAATCCCTCGTTGGACATGACGGTCGCGACGACCGTTCCGTGGTGTAGTAAGCCCGCATCCGCCATCGCCAGCGCGAGCACGGCCATGATCTGGTCGCCGTCCACCTCGTCACCAGCGGCGGTGACCGCCAGGCACCGGTCGGCATCGCCGTCGTGGGCGATGCCGGCGTCAACTCCGTGCTCGACGACGAGCTTCTGCAGCCCGGCAAGGTGCGTCGACCCGCATCCGTCGTTGATGTTCAGCCCGTCGGGCTCCGCGCATACCGCGGTCACGTCCGCGCCGAGCCGGCGGAGCGCCTCTGGCGTGGTGCGGTACGCCGCGCCGTTCGCGCAGTCGACGACGACGCGCAGCCCGTCGAGCCGGTGCGGAGCCGACTCCACGATGTGGGCGACGTACGTCTCGAAGCCCTCGGGATAGTCACGGACGCGTCCGACCGCGGCGCCCGTCGGGCGTTTCCACGGCTCGCGGAGGCGGGCCTCGATCGCGTCCTCGATGGCGTCGTCGAGCTTGTGGCCGCCCTTGGCGAAGAACTTGATGCCGTTGTCGGGCATCGGGTTGTGGCTGGCCGAGATCATCACACCGAGATCGGCGCCGAGCGCACCGGTCAGATGTGCGATGGCCGGCGTGGGCAGGATCCCCGCCCGGAGCACGTCAACGCCGGCGCTAGCCAGCCCGGCGACAACGGCGGACTCCAGAAACTCGCCGGACGCGCGGGGATCACGGCCGACGACCGCGACCGGGCGATGGCCGGCAAAGGCGCCAGCCTCGCCCAACACGTGCGCAGCAGCAACCGACAGGTCCAGGGCAAGCTCTGCGGTGAGTTCCCGATTCGCGAGACCCCGGACGCCGTCGGTTCCGAACAGCCGGACCACGGCGGGTCAGCGCTTGCTGTACTGCGGCGCCTTGCGTGCCTTCTTCAGACCGGCCTTCTTTCGCTCGGTGACACGTGGGTCCCGAGTGAGGAAACCGGCCCTTTTCAGGACCGAACGGTTGTTGTCGACGTCGGCGTTGTTAAGCGCGCGAGCGATGCCGAGCCGGAGAGCGCCGGCCTGACCGCTGGCCCCGCCACCTGTGATGCGGGCGATGACGTCGTACTTGTCTTCGACCTGCAGCTCCACGAACGGGGAGTTCACGAGCTGCTGGTGGACCTTGTTCGGGAAGTACTCGTCAAGAGAGCGCCCGTTGATGGTCCAGGTGCCGGTCCCGGGAACGATGCGGACCCGCGCGATGGCCTGCTTGCGCCGGCCGGTGGCCGCGGCGGGCTCGATGTGGGAGAAACGCGTCTGGGCGGTCTCAGAGGTGAATTCGCTGATGTCGGTGGCATCGGCCTCGTCGACCGGCGTCTCGACGTCAGGCGTAGCAGTGGTGGTCTCGGTCATGTCCTCGCTCACGGTGGTCCCGGTCGTCGACGTCAGTTGTGTCATTGCGCGACCTGGGTGATTTCGTACGGCACCGGCTTCTGGGCCTGGTGCGGGTGCTCGGGGCCGGCGTAGACCTTGAGCTTGGAGAGCATCTGGCGGCCGAGAGTGCCGCTTGGCAGCATGCCCTTCACTGCCTTCTCGATGACCCGGCGTGGGTTCTTCTCCAGCAGCTGCTCGTACGACCGCGACTGCAGCCCGCCCGGGTACCCGGAGTGGCGGTACTCGACCTTCTGCAGCAGCTTGTTGCCGGTCAGCGCGACCTTGTCGGCGTTCACGATGACGACGAAGTCACCAGTGTCGACGTGCGGTGCGTAGATGGGCTTGTGCTTGCCCCGCAGCAGAGTCGCCGCCTGGCTGGCCAACCGGCCGAGGACAACGTCGGTGGCGTCGATGACATGCCACTGGCGCTGAACGTCGCCGGGCTTCGGGCTGTACGTGCGCACGGTCGTAGGCCTTCGTTTCGTCGAGAGGATGGAACAGTCATGGCGTGCAGCGTCGCCCGCGCACACCGGCTGATTAGCTTACCGACCATGCTCGCCAAGGGCAAAACGCCGGGGTTGGCGACCCCTACTCCATGATCACGGAGACTTTGTGGCCCGATCCGGTGCCAAACTCTTCGTGATCATGCGGTCGGCGTCGCCCGTCCGATCGGTGCGCGAACGAGCACCTCGTCAAGATAGCAGTACCGCCAGCGGCCGTCTGGCAGCGCCTCGATGATGGGGTGGCCGGTCTGCCGGGCGTGCGCCGTGGCGTGCTTGTTGGGTGAGTCGTCGCAGCACCCTACGGCGCCGCAGCTGGTGCAGAGGCGCAGCTCCACCCACTCGTCACCACTCTCGACGCACTCGGCACAGACGTCCACGTCGGTCTCGGTGATCCGGATCCGGTCGAGGTGGGTGCACGAGGTGCTGATCGTCTCCTCCCGGACGTAGTGCCAGCCTCGGCGCAGCAACCAGTCCGGCATCCTGCGGGCCAGGTGCTGGGCTTTCGCGGCGAGCAGCGGGCTCAGCACCGCGAGGATGAGCACGTAGAGCGCCACGAAGGGCCCGATCCGGGCGTCGAGGCCGGCGGCGATCGCCAGTGTCGCCAAGATCAGCGAGAACTCGCCGCGGCCCAGGATGGTCAGCCCCAGGTTAGTGGCACCGCGCTGGTTGAACCCGAACAGCCGCGCGCCGACCACACCTGCCGCCAAGTTCGCCGCGAGGGTGACGGCCACGGCGATGACCGCGGGCAAGGCAACCGCCCCGAAGTCGCCGATGTCGATGGTGAGCCCGAACACGACGAAGAACACCGCGGCGAACACGTCACGCAGCGGCATGACCAGCCGCTCGACCCGCTCGCGGACGGAGGTTCGCGACACCACGAGCCCGATCAGTAGGGCACCGATCGCGTCCGAGACGCCGACCTCCTCCGAGACGCCGGCCACGAGCACGACCAGCCCGATGACGAGCACGGCCAGCAACTCATCCTCGCGGCTGTCGATCAGCCACCCGACGGCCCGCGCGCCGTAGCGCGCGACGACGAACAGCACGAGGAGGAAACCGAAACTGATCGCGACGTCGCGGGCCAGCTCGAGCGGCGATTCGGCGGCCGACAGCACAGGTGCCAACAGGGCGAGGTAGAAGGCTAGGAAGATGTCCTCGATCACGATGATGCCGAGAATGACCGGCGTCTCGGCGTTGGTCAGCCGGTGCAACTCGATGAGCAACTTGGTGGCGATGGCCGACGACGAGATGCCGAGCGCGCCGGCAATGACCAGGGCTTCGGACGTCCCCCAGCCCAGAGCGAGCCCCAGC
>JASLBX010000012.1 GCA_030146385.1 Jiangellaceae bacterium
CACGTCGAGTGGTTCCGCAAGCCGTGGCTCAACTCGCCGCTCAAGCAGAACCATCGCTGCCACCGCAAGGTGTGCATCGTCGACGAGCGCATCGGCTTTACCGGCGGAGTCGGCATCGCCGAAGAGTGGTGTGGCGATGCTCGCGACGAAACGGAGTGGCGCGACACGCACTTCCGGGTCGAAGGCCCGGCGGTCGACGGACTGGCCGCCGCGTTCGCCCAGGACTGGGCAGAAACCGGACGCGAACTCTACGACGACCGCGATCGTTTCCCGGACCAGAGCCAGCCCGGCGAGGCGGTGATCCAGGTCGTCCGCGGGTCCGCGAGCATCGGCTGGGACGACATTCACATGGTCTGGTACGTGCTCATGCGCTCGGCCCGCCGCAGCATCCAGCTGCAGAGCGCCTACTTCTCACCCGATCAGCCGCTGATCGACGCGCTCTGTACGGCCGCCGAGTGCGGCGTCGAGGTCGACATCATGGTGCCCGGGCCACACGCGGATAAGAGAGTCACCCAGCTGGCGAGTGAGGCTACGTACGCCCAACTCGTTTCATGCGGCGTGCGGGTGTGGAACTACCAGCCGTCCATGCTCCACACCAAGGTGATGATGGTGGACGGCACAGCCGCCCTCATCGGCTCGAGCAACGTGAACCGCAGGTCGCTCGACCACGACGAAGAGGTCTCTCTCGTGGTGCTCGACAAGGAGACCGTGCAGACCCTGCAGCAGCACTTCAGCGAGGACCTCGAACGCAGCCGGAAAATTGACCTGACCCGATGGGAGAACCGGCCAGCCCGCCAGCGCGTGCTCGAAGCGGCGGTCGCTCCTATCCGCCGGTGGTTGTAGCGCGGCCGCGCTGGGCTAGGCGCGCTGGTAGCGGGCCCGGGCAAAGCAGTAGATCCCGAAGGCTGCGAGCCCGATCGCGACGATCATGAGCAGCCACGGCCCGAACGGCTGCTCTTGGAGGGACTTGAGCGCCTCATCCAGGCCTCCGGCATCGTCCGGGTCGTGCTGGACGGCCGCCACCACGAACAGCACTCCGACCAGGATGATGGCCACACCTTTGGCGGGATACCCCACCGTGCCGAGAGTCGTGATCGCCGTCCCACTGGTTCCGGAGTCCGCGTCGGAGCGCAGGTCGTCCAAGAACTTTTGGGTGACGCCCTTGTACACGTGGTAAATGCCGATGGCGACGATGGCCAGACCGCCTGCTCCTACGATGAATTGCCCACCGGGCAGCTCGAAGATCGTCGCGGTGGCGCTCTCCTCGCCCTGTCCACCACCACTTGATCCGACGGCGAAGCGCACTGCCAGGAACGCGAGCGCGGCAAAAAGAACCGCCTTGCCAACATTCTTGACTGTGGCGCCGACCTGGCGAGCGCCGGTCGGGCCGCGCGAGCCCGCGACCGCCTCCACAAGCCACCACACCGCCAGCGCTGCGAAGCCCACGGCACCGGCCCACAGCACCACCTTGCCCAACGTGCTCTGCGCCAACGTAGCCATCGCGCCGGATTGATCGGCCTGGCCACCGCTGCCGAAGGCCAGCTGAGTGGCCGCCACTCCGACCAGCAGGTGGATGACGCCGTAGACGACGAATCCAACCCGGGCGAGCTTGTCGAGGTAGCCGTTGCTAGCGGCCCGCTGCGCCGTCGAAGCGGCCGTCATCCTGTCCATCCCACACCACCAAGGGGCGGCTGCCCCATCGGCAACCGCAATCTCACCCTACGAGAAGTACCCGGCTGGGGCTTGCGCGAACCACTGACTTGTCGTTGACACACATCCTTCCAAGTTTTAGTGCTAAATTTGCATCCAGACAAACGGCCAGCTCGGAAGAAGGGAGTGAAGGTACGTCCTGAAAACTCCAAGGAGGAGACCGTGTACCGCAACATCACATCCGCAGCGGCACTGCTGGTGCCGCTTGCACTGGTCGCAGCCGGCCCGGCCGCCGCTGCCAACGCCGACTCGGACGAGGCAAACGTGAGCGTCCTGCATGGCGTTCCGGGTCTCACCGTCGACGTCTACGCCAATGGCGAAGAGCTGATACCCGACTTCGAGCCGGGCACGCTCAACGACGCGCTGGCCATTCCCGCGGGCAGCTACGACATCGCGATCTTCCCGGATGGTGAAGGTCCGGATGGTGACCCAGCGATCGAGGCTTCCGGGGTCGAGGTTCCCGCGGGAGCGAACGCCACGATCGTCGCGCACCTGACCGAGGACGGGGAGCCGACCGCCTCGGTGTTCGTCAATGACGTGTCCGAGCTCGCTGCCGGCGACGCCCGGGTGACGGTGCGCCACACCGCGGCCGCGCCCGCGGTGGACGTGCGGGTCAACGGAACCCCGACATTCGAGGACCTGACCAACCCGAACGAGGCGTCGGCCGATGTCGCAGCCGGCACCATCGAGGCGGACGTCGTGCTGGCCGGCACTGAGGACGTCGCGCTGGGTCCGGCAGACCTCGAGCTTGCCGAGGGGACGAACACGATCGTGTACGCATGGGGCAGCGCCGAGGATGACAATCTAGAGCTGGCTGTCCAGACGATCGACGGCCTCCATGGCGCGCCGAGCGGCGTCCCCGGCGGCGAGGCCGGCCTGGCCGCCGCCGACAGTCAATCGATGGCGCCGTGGATGCTGGCCATGGCGGTTGCTGTGATTGCCGGCGGCGGCCTGCTCGTGCGCCGCCGCTTCAACGCGGAGCGGGCCGGCTGATCACCATGCGGGCCAGGAGATACGTCCCGAAGACCGGGCAGATGCTGGCTACGGCAATGCTCCTGGCCCTGCTTGCCGGGTGTGGGGGAGAGGCTCGTTCAGGGTCCGAGCCCTCTCCCGCGCCCTCGGCGAAAGCGGGAGTCGCACTGCGCCCGTCGGCCACGCCGACGGAACAGCGCACCAGTTCAACCGCCCCGGTCGGCCGGTCGCCTGCCACGCCACCGGCACCGCGTGAGGTAGACCGACCGGTGTCGATCGAACTGCCCGGCGTGGACATCGAGGCGGACGTCGTCGCCGTGGGCGCGGCCGACGACGGGCAAATGGAACTACCCGACAACCCCAACGTGGTCGGCTGGTACCGATTCGGCCCGACGGCTGGTGAAGGTGCCGGCTCTGTCGTGCTCGGCGGTCATGTCGACTCCCGCCGATTCGGCCTGGGGCCACTGGCCCGTTTAGTGGACGTGGAGGCGGGCGACGAAGTCGTGATCCGCAGCAGCGCCGGCGACGTCCACCGGTACGCCGTGGTCGACGTGCAGGTGGTGCCGAAAGCGGAGCTCTCAACCGCCGACGTCTTCAGCCGGGACGGAACCGAACGCCTCGTGCTCATCACCTGCACGGGTGACTTCGACGGTGCGCACTACCGAGACAACGCCATCGTCACCGCCGAACCGAAATGAGCCGCCGATGAGCCAGACCGCTGTCGCAGCCGAGCCAATGGCCGATGCCGATCTGGAGCTCGCCCGCCAGTTCAGCGCCGGCGACGACCTCGCTTTGGCCCGGGTGTACCAGCGATACGGGGCGCTGGTTCACTCGGTTGCCCAGCGTGCCCTTGGCGATCCCGACGAGGCCGCCGACATCACGCAGCAGGTCCTTATCGCCGCGTGGCAGGGCAGGGCCCGGTACCGGCCGACCGCTGGAGCGCTCGCGGGCTGGCTCATCGGCATTACCCGTCACAAGATCGCCGACGCCTGGGCGGCCCGCGCCCGGGAGCGTACGGTCTTAGATTGCCCGGAAGTCACCACTCAGGAGCCGGCCGACGGATCGTCTCCGGCCCAGCTGGTGGATCGAATGCTGCTGGCCGACGAGCTTTCCCGGCTGGCAGAGCCCCAACGCAGCATCGTGCGGCTCGCTTTCTATAGCGGCCTGACCCATGGCGAGATCGCCGCTGCTCTCCAGATGCCCCTGGGCACTGTCAAGAGTCACATTCGGCGCTCGCTTGCTCACCTGCGGACTCGACTCGAGGTTGACCAGGCCGCGTGAGCTCCCCAGGCTTGAATTTCGGGCCGTTACAGGGTGTAGTCACGCCGCCGACAGCTGGTTAGTGCTAAATAAGGGAGGTGACTTCGTTGCACGACGCGCTGATAGACCTGCGCGAAGCGGCCGAGCGGCTCGGTGTCCACTACATGACTGTCTACCGGTACGTGCGTATGGGCAGGTTGCCGGCAATCCAGGACGGTGGCCGGTGGCTGGTGGATCCGAAGGATCTCGAACTGTTGCAGCCCGGCCGCGCGGCGTCCGATGCCCGACGTGGTCACGCGCAGCCCGAGCACTATCGGGAGCGGCTACGGACCCGGTTGCTCGCCGCCGACGAAGCCGGCGCCTGGCGGCTCGTCGAAGCGTTCCTGGTGTCCGGTGGCACTCCTGAGACCGCGTTGCTCGACGTGCTAGCACCGGCGATGCGGGACGTCGGCGACGGTTGGGAGCGAGGGGAGCTCAGAGTTGGCGACGAACATCGGGCCACCGCCGTGGCGACGAGGTTGGTAGGCCGGCTCGGGCCGATGTTCGTCCGGCGTGGCCGCCCGCGAGGTACCGTCGTGGTCGCGTGTGCACCGGGCGACTCGCACGCCCTGCCGGCGGCGATGGTTGCCTCGGTGCTGCGGGGCCGGGGCTATGCGGTCATCGAGTTGGGCGGCGATACTCCGCAGAACAGCGTCCTAGCTGAGGCCGAAGCCGCTGGTGATCGACTGCGCGGCGTAGTGATCAGCGTCAGCTCGGGAGATCGGCTCGAGGCGGCCCGGAACGTGGCCACGGCGGCCCGGTCGGTTACGCCCGACTCGCCGGTGCTGGTGGGTGGCCCAGCGGTTGTTTCGGATGCGGAGGCGGAATCGCTGGGTTCCGACGGCTGGGCCGCGGACGCGGCTGGCCTCGCGGCCCTACTGGCGACGCCGCGCCGCGCGACTTCGTGACATGTCCTGATACCGCTACGCTCAGCCGGGCGGCTGCAAGTGGCTACGCTGAACGGAGTGTGGCGGGTGAGCCGAGTCGCGTCGACGGGCTCGACGAATGCTGATGTCGCTGCCGCCGCCCGCGGTGGCGAAGCCGAAGGATACGCACTCGTCGCCGACGAGCAGACAGCCGGCCGAGGCCGGCTCGGCCGACCCTGGTCGTCACCACCCGGATCGAGCCTGTCGGTGTCCGTCCTACTGCGGCCGACGGAACTCCCAGCCACGACCTGGTCATGGCTACCGCTCCTCGTCGGCGTGGCGGCGGCCGAAGCAGTACGAGATGTCGCCGGAGTCGACGCCGTCCTCAAGTGGCCCAATGACGTCCAGCGGGAGGGACGCAAGCTGGCCGGCATCCTCGTCGAGCGGATCGATACGCCAACTGGTCCAGCAGCGGTAGCGGGTATCGGCATGAACATCACGTCGGCACCCGACGATGCGGCGTCGCTCGCCGACACTGGAACCACCCGGGACGGAATTCTCACCGCCCTGCTGAGCCGCCTCGGGGACTGGTACCAGAAATGGCTTCCGGATCCAGCTGGCCCAGAACTCCAGGCTGCGTACCGGCGAGCCTGTGGAACGCTCGGTCAGCAGGTGAGAGTGGAACTGCCCGGCGGCGGCACGATCAACGGCCGGGCCACCGATATCGACGCCGATGGGCGCCTCGTCCTGTCGACGTCCGACGGCGAGCGGGCGATCGGTGCGGGCGACATCGTCCACCTGCGGCCGCAGTAGGGCGTGCCAGGATGCCAGATATGGTCCGACCGCCAACTCCGGATGATCTCGAGCGCCTGCTGCTGGGAGCGCCCCGCGCCTACACCCGCGAGCAGGTCGCCAAGGAAGTCGGGCTGACGGTCGACGAAGCCCGGCAGTACTGGCGCGCGCTCGGCTTTGCCGACGTCGGCGAGGCCGTGGCGTTCACGATCTGGGACATCGAGGCGCTGCGCGGTGTGATCGAACTCGTTCAGTCCGGCACGATCGATGAGTCGACGGCCCTCAACCTGGTGCGAGCACTCGGCAGGATGAGCGAGCGGCTTGCCGAGTGGCACGTCGAGACTCTCGCCTCCTTGGTCGAGGACGCGCACGAGTCCGAGGGCGGCAGCAGGCTCGGCCTGGCCCACGACTTCGGGGTCCGCCTGCTGCCCGAGTTCGAGCGCCTGCTGATCTATGCCTGGCGGCGGAAGCTCGCCGCCGCGGCCGGCCGGCTGGTGGCGATCGGCGACCTGGGCGAAACGCCACTGCTCAGCGCGCCGGTCACAGTGGGTTTTGCCGACCTGGTGTCCTTCACTCGCCTCTCGCGAGGTCTGACCGTCGACGCGCTCGCCAAACTGGTGGAGGCGTTCGAAGCGACGTCCTACGACCTGATCGCCGAGGGCGGCGGGCGCGTGGTCAAGACGCTCGGTGACGAGGTCCTCTTCGTCGCCGACAGCGCGGCCGCCGCTGCGACTATTGCTTGCAATCTGGTGACGGGCATCGGCGAGAATCCCGATCTGCCCGACATCCGCGTCGGCCTGGCGACCGGCCCCGTCGTGGCCAGGTTCGGTGACGTGTTCGGCACGCCGACGAATTTCGCTGCACGGTTGACGGCAATGGCCGGACGCAACACCGTCCTCGCCGACGAAGCGACGGCTGACGTCCTCGCCGACCACACGGGCTTCGCGCTGCGTGCGTTGCCAGCTGCCGACGTCCGCGGCCTTGGCGTCGTCACGCCCTTCGAGGTCGCTCGCCGCATCGAACCGCCGGCACTGTGACGGACTAACGGTACGGTCCGGCTCAAGTCACGGCGATGCTTACTTCTCGCCGCGAGCCTCCGCCAGCTGCTCACGGAGCAGGTCGTTCTCGGCCTCGAGCTCGAGGACCAGCCCGACGCCCGCCAGGTTGAGCCCTACCGCCGTCAGCTCGGCGATGCGCTGGATGCGCCGGATGTTCTGATCGCTGTACCGGCGGGTGCCGCCTCCGGTGCGAGCCGGATCCACCAGGCCCTTGGTCTCGTAGAGGCGCAGCGTCTGGGGACCGACTCCGGTCAACTCCGCAGCCACCGAGATGGAGTACAGGCCCTGTTCAGGGCTGGGCATGCTCACGGTTACATCCACCTCAGCATGTCGGGCGTCCAGATGACGGGGCCGGGACGGATCGGCGGCTCGGGCCGTGCGCCACGGGCGTGCTCTGATCGGGGTCTCGCTGCGCTGGCAGCGTCGCGGTGCGTCACGCGCGGCGCAGCTCTCGCACAGGACGCGCGTAACTCGTCATACGCAGCACGGGCGTCTGGGTCGCCGAGCACCTCTCGGGCTGCGACGAGGCGCTCGAACCTTTCGGTCGCCTGCGGGTTGGTGGTGTCCACATCGGGATGGCTGGTGCGAGCCAGCCGCCGGTATGCGTGGACGATCTCGTCGTGCGTCGCGGTCTCCGGCACGTCGAGCACGGCGTAGTAGTCACGTCCCCGATCATCATGTCGCAGGCCGGCAGTCACGACGCACTCCCTAGAATCTGTTACTTGACACATAGATTCGTTGCGTGCTACATCATAACTGACCTCTGTCTTTGAGGCCAACGTGCCAGCACTGTAGGAGGTGTAGTGATGTTGATGCGCACTGACCCGTTCCGTGAACTCGACCGGCTCACCCAGCAGCTGCTCCGGCCGAGCTCTGGCGTGCTCGTCATGCCGATGGACGCGTACCGCCAGGACGACATGTTCTACATCATGTTCGACCTGCCCGGCATCGACGCCGACTCCGTCGACGTCACCGTCGAGCAGAACGTGCTGACTGTCCAGGCACAGCGACCGGCTACCGAACGCGTCGACTGGACTGTCGCCGAGCGTCCGACCGGGTCGTTCAGCCGTCAGATCTTCCTCGGGGAGACCCTGGACACCGAGAAGCTCGAGGCCGACTACAGCGACGGCGTCCTGACAATCCGGATCCCGGTGCTTGAGGCGGCGCAGCCGCGCAAGATTCAGATCGCTCACGGCGGCGAGCGTCGGGAGATCACCGGATCGTAGTCCGCGGTGAATGGTGTTGCGGGGCCTCCGTCAGTGCCACGGCGTACGCTGACGCAGAAGGACCAAGAGACGTATTGAGGAGGAGGCCCCGCAGCGCCATGTCGCCAGGCAGGGTCGACGCGGCCAAGCGGGTCGCGCTCGTCATCGAAAAGCTCCTCGGTGCACCCAGCCCGCTCCGGATCCGGGCCTGGGACGGCAGTGAAGCCGGCCCGCGAGGTGTACCGACACTTGTTATCCGTTCGCGCCGGGCCATCCGGCGGCTGCTGTGGCACCCGAACGAGATCGGGCTTGCGCGCGCGTGGGTGGCCGGAGAGATCGATCTGGACGGCGACCTCGAGACAGCGCTCAGTGCGCTGGAGACCATTGGCCGCGATATCGCCAGCCGTCGGCACCTCACTGCTCTTGAGCGGGCCGAAGTGTACCGTGCCGCCGTCCTGCTCGGCACGGTCGGCCCGGCCCCCGCCGCCCCGCCGGAAGAAGTCAATGTCGGTGGCGACCGGCACTCGAAGAGCCGCGACAAGAGCGCCATCAAGCACCACTACGACGTGGGCAACGAGTTCTACGAACTGGTTCTCGGGCCGTCCATGGTGTACTCGTGCACTTACTGGGCCCAGCCGGACAACCCCGACTACACGCTCGAGGATGCTCAGCGCGACAAACTGGAACTGATCTGCCGCAAGCTGGGTCTGCGTCCCGGCATGCGGCTGTTGGACGTTGGCTGCGGATGGGGAGCGTTGGTAATTCACGCGGCTCGCGAGCACGGCGTCCGGGCCGTCGGCATTACGTTGTCGCACGAGCAGGCCGAGCACGCGCGCAAGGAGGTCGTTGCGGCCGGCCTCACCGACGAAGTCGAGATTCGCGTCCAGGACTGGCGGGACGTAGACGACGAACCGTTCGACGCGATCGCCAGCATCGGCATGGCCGAGCACCTGGGCGCCGAGAAGTGGTCCGAGTACGCGGGGCGTCTGCACGACCTGCTCGTCCCTCGCGGCCGGCTCCTCAACCATCAGATCGTGCGCAAGCCCGGCCCCAAGCGCGCCGGTCGGACGTTCATCGACGCGTATGTCTTTCCGGACGGCGAACTGCTGCCGCTCGGCGACGTGGTGACCGCCATCGAGAACGCCGACCTCGAGGTCCGTGATGTCGAGAACCTGCGCGAGCACTACGCTCGGACGTTGCGTCAGTGGGTCGCCAACCTCGAAGCTTCCTGGGACCGCGCCGTCGAACTCGCCGGTGCGGGCCGGGCCCGGGTGTGGCGGCTCTACATGACAGGTTCGGCGCTCTCCTTCGACGCGGGACGGATCGGCATCACGCAAGTGCTGGCCGTCCGGCAAGACGACGAGGGGAACAGCGCCATGCCGATGACTCGCACGTCCTGGTTGGGAGTCCAATGAGTCTTATCGCCGTCACCGTAATCGGCCACGACCGGCCGGGCATCATCGCCGACGTCACCGCGGGCCTCGCGGAGCTTGGGCTCAACCTCGAGGACTCCACGATGACGCTCCTGCGGGGTCACTTCGCGATGATGCTTATCTGTGCCGGGCCGCCGTCACCCCCGGAGGTCGAGAAGGCCCTCGAGCCGCTGACGGCGGACGGTTCATTGCAGGTGACTGCCCGCGAGGTGCGGCCTGAGCCGGATCCGGACGCGGTCGGCGCGCCGTACGTGCTCACAGTCCACGGAGCCGACCGTCCCGGAATCGTCTCGGCGGTGACACGTGAGGTGGCCGGTGTGGGCGGCAACATCACCGACCTGACGACCCGGCTGACCGGCTCCCTGTACGTACTGGTCGCGGAAGTGGAGCTACCCGCTGGCGTGGACGTCGATGCGCTGACCGGGCGGCTCGAGTCCACCGGGGAGTCGCTCGGCGTCGGCGTGACCCTCCGGCCACAGGAGACCGACGTCCTGTGATCGAGCTATCCGAGTGGTCTGAGCGGGACCTCGGCGTTGACGGGCATGTCCTGCCGGTGGTGACTGCTCCGCACCCGGTGCTGGCGGCCCCGTCCGAGCAGATCGACCCGACCGATCCCAAGGTCGTTCAGCTCGCAGCCGATTTGGTGGCGACCATGCGAGTGTCGCCAGGTTGCGTGGGCCTCGCTGCTGCCCAGGTCGGTGTGGGCTGGCACGTGTTCTGCGCCGATGTGAGCTCACATCCCAAGACGCGAACCCACCACGGGACGTTCGTCCTGTGCAACGCCTCGATCGTGGAAGCGGCGCGCCGCGAGAAGGCCCGCGAGGGCTGCATGTCGGTGCCTGATCTGACAGGAGACGTCAAGCGAGCGTCGCGGCTCACCGTGGTCGGTGCCCTACCGGGCAGCGGGGAGCAGGTGACGGTACGGACGGACGCGTTCGAGGCGCGTGCCCTGCAGCACGAGATCGATCATTGCGCTGGCCTGCTGTTCCTGGATCGGGTGGCAGGCGCGCACGCGGTCTACCCGCGGCGGACTTACTTATGATCAGGACACCGGCCTGATCGTGCTGGGTGTGCAGGCTGGTGGCCATAAGCTGATGGTCGAGCCCCCGTAGCCCAATCGGCAGAGGCAGCGGACTTAAAATCCGCAAAGTCTGGGTTCGAGTCCCAGCGGGGGCACCCGTATCTGGCCTGGTAGGAGGTTATCTCGATCTTGCTTAAGCTCTCCAAGATCGCGTA
>JASLBX010000018.1 GCA_030146385.1 Jiangellaceae bacterium
AGGTCAGCTTGCCGTCGAACGCCAAGTCGGAATTGGTGATGCCTGGCTTCGGGCTGTTCGCGAGCAGACCTCGAGGCCTCGGGACACTGAGAAAGTCAGGGCCGCCCCCCTGTGGTCGGGGCGCGCGCCGCAGCGCGCCGGCATCCCCTGCAACGTACGACCGCTTCGTGACCTCGTCAATGGCCTTCCTGGCCCGGTGGCCAATCAGCCGTCCGGCTCCAGCCGGGTGGTCTGGACGGCGGCGAGCCGACGCCGGAGATAGGTCCGTTCTACGTCGTTGCCGACGAAGTCGAGTGCCAGCTGGTAAGCCTGCGCCGCCTCGTCCAGGCGTCCCAGGTCTTCGAGGAACCGGGCCCTCGCGGCGGGTAGCAGGTGATACCGCTGAAGTTGCGGAACCTGGGCAAGATCGTCCAACAACTCCAGACCAGCCGCCGGCCCGCGGGCCATGCCCACGGCCACGGCCCGGTTCAACTCGAGCAGTGGCGACGGCGCCACGGCTCGCAGCACGTCGTACAGCGCCACGATCTGAAGCCAGTCGGTCGCCTCGAACGATGGCGCCTCGTCATGCACAGCGGCGATCGCAGCCTGCAGCGCATATGGCCCCGGCTGTCCGCCGGGCAGTGCCCGCTCCAGCAAGCGGCGGCCCTCTTCGATCTTCGTCCGGTCCCAGCGGGTCCGGTCTTGATCGGCGAGCAGTACCAAGCCGCCAGAGTCGTCGAGACGGGCGTCCCGGCGCGCGTCGACCAGGAGCAACAGCGCGAGCAGACCAGCCACCTCCCGTTCGGCGGGCAGTAGATCGCGCAGAATGCGGGCGAGCCGGATCGCCTCGTCGGCAAGGTCGGGACGAATCAGCGTCGCGCCCCGGCTCGCCGCGTACGCCTCGGTGAACACGACATAGATCACGCTGAGCACAGCAGGCAGCCGGCCGGGCCACTCGTGAACACCCGGCACTCGGTACGGAATCCCCGCGTCCTGGATCTTCCGCTTCGCGCGGGTCAGCCGCTGGGCCATCGTCTTCTCGGGGACGAGGAACGCCCGGGCCACCTCGGCCGTCGACAATCCGGCCAGGTAGCGCAGTGTCAGTGCCACCCGTCCGTCCATGGGCAAGGCAGGGTGGCAGCACGTGAAAAACAGCCGGAGCCGGTCGTCCTCGATCGGCATCGCGTCCGCGGCAGGACGATGCTCAGCATCAGCTCGCGACGCCTCGACCCTCAGCACCGAGAGCTTCGCAGCATAGGTCTGCCGTCGGCGGAGCAGGTCGACGGCTCGCCGCCGGGCGGTCGTCAATAGCCAGGCACCCGGTCGGTCAGGCACTCCGTCGACCGGCCACCGCTCCACGGCGACAGCGATGGCGTCGGCGGCGACCTCCTCGGCAAGGTCGAGGTCGCCGAGCCACCGGACGAGAGTCGCGAGCAGCCGGCCCCACTCCTCACGGAAGACCGCTTCGACGGCGCCGGCCGCCCGCTCCTTCACGGCGTAGGCCTTACTGCTCGGGCGTGTCGAACTCCATCACCGGGCGTACCTCCATCGACCCGTACTTTGCGCCCGGGGACTTGGCGGCCCAGTCGAGTGCAGTGTCGAGGTCCGGCGCGTCGATCAGGTAGTAGCCGCCGAGGACCTCGCGAGTCTCGGCGAACGGCCCGTCCGTGACGACGCGCTCGTCACCCTTGAGCCGGACCGTCGTCGCGGTCTGGGACGGCTGCAGCGCGTCTCCAGCCAGGTAGAAGCCGGATTCCTTGATCGCGGCGTCGTAGGCGAACCACTCCGCCATCACGGCGTCGATCTCCTCCTGCGACGGCGGCGCGACTGGCTCCTCGCCGTAAATCAGCAACATGTAACGCATCTGGCCCTCCTTCGGTTCGTGGGCGGCACCGTGCCCCCTTCATCATGACGACGAACAGGGACAACTGTCGTCGACAGCCGTCAGGAAGTTGCCGGACCTAGGGCTACTCCATCCGCCGTCCATCCACGTGGATCTCGACGCTCTCGCCGGAGTAGCACAGGTGGTTCTTGGCCTTGAGCGCGTTCTCCAGCGGCTCCGGGTAGAACCACACCGCGTCCTGGATGCTCCGATCCCCAACGCGGAGCGTGTGATACGACGCGCGGCCCTTGTACGGGCAGACCGTGTGCGTGGCGCTCGGCTCCAAGAAGTCGCGGCGGACATCATCGACTGGGATGTAGTAGCGGTTCGGCAGGCCGGTCTCCGACAGCAACGCCAGACGATCGGTGTCTGCGACGACCTCTCCGTCAACGACAACGCGGACGTGCCTGCGCGAGTGCCGCGCGTCGACCCGGTGATAGGGGTCGCGGAAATGACCGTCGATCTCCTCGTCCTCGTCGAACCACGCCTCCATCGCGCCGAACTCGACTGCGAGGTACCCGCGCAGCCACCGCGCCTCGTCTGTCGGTTCGTGGTACTCCCACACGGCGTTCTCAGCCACGCGGTCGCCTGCTCGCAAGGACCAGTACGCCGCGTCGCCCTTGAACGGGCAGTGCGTCGTGTGCTCGGAAGGCTCTAGCATCTCAGCCCGGATGTCTTCACGCGGGACATACAACTGAGGCAGGTACTCGGTCTCGTGCAGCAGCATCCCGCGCGTGCTGTCCAGTGCCGTCTGGTGGCCGAACAGCGCGCGTACTCGGCGCGGGAACTCGGTGAACAGCAGCCGGTGATCTGGACCGTCGATCCGGTAGTTGACGGTGTGTGGCGCCTTGGCGGCGAGTGGGCCGTCGGACAGTGTCAGCGTCATGGGGTGCTCCTCCTTTCCATGTTGGGCCGCTACCCATGACATCCAGCCGTAACCTCGCCGTTACAGCGACGCTGATCGTGGTTGCCCTAACAGTCGTTGCTTGATCGTGCTTGCTTACCGCTAGCTGTGTCGCGCTACCTTTGGCCGCGTGAGTAAGGGTGGGAAGCAAAAGCAGGCCGCACGCGCCGCGCAGAGCAGGGCCGCGAAGCAGAAGCAGGCTGAACGGGCCGCGCAACGCAAGGCAGAGCGCGATCGCATCAAGCGGCGTCAGCGGGTACGTCGGTACGGCATCATCGGGTTGATCGTTGTCCTGCTCGGTGGCGCGCTGACCGCAGCCATCATTGCGGACCGGCGGGAGGCCAGCCAGATCGAGGGCCTGCAGAATTTCAGCGGTATGAGTCGCGACCACACCGAAGAACCGGTCGAATACGACGAGGCCCCGCCGGTGGGCGGCGCTCATTCGGCAACCCCCATGACGTGCGGTATCTACTCGGAGCCGGTCCCTGACGAGAACGCCGTCCACTCACTGGAGCACGGAGCGGTATGGATCACCTACCAGCCCGATCTCCCAGAAGCAGAAGTTCAAGCTCTCGAGGACTTCGTCCGGTCGCAATCGTCGGCCGATCAGAACCACATCCTGCTCAGCCCGCACGAAGGGCTGCCCGGACCGGTGGTGGCTTCCGCATGGGAACGGCAGGTCGCCTTGTTCGGCTCCGCCGATCCACGGTTGGAACAGTTCACCAGCCGTTTCGTCCGAGGCGGTCAGGCGCCGGAGGCGGGAGCAGCGTGCGAGGGCGTGACCATGAACCAGTAGCCGTCACGAATCGGCGGTGAGCTGGTTGACCACCTCGAGCGCGCCGTCTACATGGCCGCCGATGTTGGTCATGGACGAGAACACGTGGCGAATAACGCCATCCCGGTCGATCACGTAGGTGACGCGACCTGGTAGCACACCGAAGCTCGACTTCACGCCATAGCTCTTCCGTGCCTGGCCGTCCTCGTCACTGACGAGGGCGAAGGGCACCCGGTGTGCTGTGCCGAACCGCTCATGCGAATCCACCGAATCGGAGCTGACGCCGATCACCTCGGCGCCGGCGTCGGTGAACACCTCGTAGCTGTCGCGGAACGCGCACGCTTCGGCCGTGCAGCCAGGCGTGTCGTCCTTTGGATAGAAGTACAGGACGACGACGCGCTTGCCGCGGTAGTCACTGAGCCGGACAGTCTCACCTGTCTGGGCCGGCAGCTCGAAGTCTGGTGCCTTGTCGCCCACATCAATCCTGGTTGCCATACGTCGAATCTATCCGCCCACGATTACAGGCCGTACACTCCAGTCAGACCGCATCAGCTGTCGAGGGGGGCAGCATGATTTCAGCAATTTCTGGCCGTCCGGTGCTGTTCGTCGTGGACGACGACGCCGCGTCGAACGAGCGCATATGCGGACAGCTCGCACGCCGGTACGGCAACGATTACGACATCCTGAGTGCGCAGTCAACCTCAGCCGGGCTGGAAACACTGGCCCGGCTCGGCGACGACGGCGCCGCGGTCGCACTCGTGTTGTGCAACCGGGCGGAGACCAGCAGCGGCGGTGACGACTTCTTCAGCCGAGTGCGTGTACTCCACCCCGAAACCAAGCGCGTCCTGCTCGTGGAATGGGGGGCTTGGGCAGATCGAGCAACGGCTGACACGATCCATCGGCTCATGGCGCTCGGCGAGATCGACTACTACGGGATCAAGCCTTGGCGCTCACCGGACGAGTACTTCCACCGCACGATCACCGAGTTTCTGCTCGAGTGGGAGCGCTCGGTGTCGACCGCACGACGAGAGGTGACGATCGTCGGTGCGCAGTGGTCATCGCGGTCCCATGAATTGCGCAGCCTGCTCGTCCGCAATGGGGTTCCCCATGTCTTCCACGACAGCGCGAGCCCAACGGGCCGGGAACTGTTGACGGAGGCCGGGCAGTCCGCAGTCGACAGGCCGGTCGTCCTGCTGCATGACGGCCGGGTGCTGGTCGACCCGTCCAACACCGAGCTCGTCGCGGCGTATGGCGTCAGCACTGAACTGCGCACCGACGCAACCGCGGACTTCGATCTGATCATCGTCGGTGCCGGACCAGCCGGTCTTGCGGCCGCGGTGTACGCATCGTCGGAGGGTTTGCGCACGCTCGTCGTCGAAAGGGAGTCGATCGGCGGTCAGGCCGGGTCGAGCTCGCTGATCCGCAACTACCTGGGCTTCCCTCGGGGTGTCACCGGGGCAGAGCTCGCCCAACGGGCTTACCAGCAGGCATGGGTCTTCGGGACGACATTCCTGCTGACGCGTGAGGTGACCGAGCTCAAGAGCATGCCCAAGTGGCACGTCCTGCGCACGCTCGACGGAACCGAGGTTCGGTCACGCGCGGTGGTGCTCGCCACCGGAGTCAGCTACCGGCGGCTCGGGGTGCCCGAGCTTGAGGCGTTCGAGGGAGCCGGCGTCTACTACGGCGCGTCAGTGTCGGAGGCGCGGGCGCTGGTCGGCGCGGAGGCGTACGTGGTCGGAGGTGGCAACTCGGCCGGCCAGGCCGCGCTGCACCTCGCCCGCTACGCGCGCACTGTCACGCTGCTCGTCCGTGGGGCGACGCTGGCCGACAGCATGTCGCAGTACCTGATCGATCAGATTGACGCGGCCGGAATCAAGGTCTGGTTCAACACTGAAGTGATCGGCGGTGGTGGGGATGCCCGCTTGGAGTGGTTGACGCTCCGCGACCGGCGGACGGGAGACACCCGCCGCGAGATCGCGGGTGGTCTTTTCGTCCTCATCGGTGCTTCGCCGCGTACGGGCTGGTTGCCTGAGCAGATCGAGCGCGACAAATGGGGTTACGTCTTCACCGGCCCTGACGTCGTGAGCAGTCACGCTGCGAGCCGGTGGCCGTTGCACCGGACCCCGTTGATGCTGGAGACGTGCGTACCCGGCATTTTTGCCGTGGGCGACGCTCGGCGGCGGTCGGTGAAGCGGGTCGCTTCTGCGGTCGGCGAGGGCTCGGTCGTGATCCAGCAGGTCCACGAATTCCTGGCGTCGTCGGCTGACGGTGCGGAGAAGGGATGAAGACGCAGCGAGCCGCTGCGCTTGCCGTCGTACTTGCACTGCCGATCGCCGGACTGGCACTGCTCATCGCGCAGCCGGAGCTCGACGTCCGATGGCAGCACCACCCGGCCCATTTCTGGCTGGTCCTAACTGCTGCCGCCCTAAGCGTGGCTCTCGCCTACGCGACGGGGAGTGCGGCACAGCGACGCAGTGATGCCCGGGTGTTCCTGGTCTCGCTGTCCTTCCTGGCTGCGGCGGGCTTCCTAGGGCTTCACGCTTTAGCGACGCCCGGCGTGCTGCTGGAGGGCCAGAACGCGGGCTTCACGCTCGCGACTCCAATCGGCCTGCTCGTTTCGAGTGTGTTCGCTGCCGCGTCTAGTGCCGAGCTGGGTTCGGAGCGTGGCGCGGCCATGATGCGTCGAGCCGGTCTGCTCAGGGGAGCGGTGTTCGCGCTGATGGCCGTCTGGGCGGTGGTGTCCCTTCTGGGCTTGCCCCCGCTCAGCGGCATCGCCCCGCCGGAGCGGGCATCCGGGCCGCTGCTCGCGCTTTCCGTTGTCGGCTTCGCTCTGTATGCCGTCGCTGTTGTGCGCTATCTGCGGCTCCCGCGACACCCTGCTTCGGCGGCGCTCGTCATCGCCATGGCGGCGGCGTTCGTCCTGCTCGCTGAGGCCGAGGTTGCGGTGGCGCTCGGCCGTAACTGGCACGCGACGTGGTGGGAGTGGCACGTCCTGATGCTCGTGGCGTTTGCGGTGGTTGCGGTCACGGCGCAGCGGCAATGGCACGAAGAGCGCTTCGCCGGGCTGTACCTTCGGGACACTGCGCAAGGAACCCGCGAGATCAGCGTCTTGTTCGCCGATCTGCAGGGGTTCACGACATTCTCGGAGCACCACGAGCCGCACGAGGTCACCGCGATGTTGAACGAGTACTTCGGCGTGGCGATTCCGCCGGTTGTCGAGCGGTACGGCGGCGACGTGGACCGCCTGGTCGGTGATGCGCTGATGGTTACGTTCAACACCCGCGGTGACCAACCGGACCATGCCGAGCGGGCCGCGCGGGCCGCGTTGGCGATCCAGCAGGTTACTGGTGTCGTCGCGGCGGCGCACCCCGGCTGGCCGCGGTTCCGGGTCGGTATCAACACCGGTGAGGCGGCTGTGGGCCTGCTCGGCACGGCGGGCGGGCGGACTTTCACCGTGATCGGCGACGCGGTGAATCTGGCGGCCCGCCTGGAGAGCACTGCCTCCGTGGGCGAAGTGTTGATCGGTGCCGAGACTGCTCGGCGGCTGCCGACCGCTCGCACGGAGGCGCTGGGCCCGGTTCAGGTCAAGGGCAAAGCTGATTCCGTTGAGGTGTACCGGCTCGTCGATCTGTGAGCCCGGCGCCGGATCCAGACGGCGACGGGCAGCCCGAGGAGGAGCACGGCCGCGCCTGGCCAGTGCGTCCTGATGGAGATCCTCCGCGAGATGGCGGTCGCCGGTCAGGCGGTACGCTGTGCGCGCGATCGCCGCGGATCGAGCGCGGACGAAGGCCTCGAAATCCTCCACGGCGACCTCCTCCCGGGACTCACACGTTCCAGGGGGCTCGCGCGGGTGGAGCCGCGTAACGATAGAACAGGCGGATGGGAGATATCGACGTCGTCATTGTGGGGGGCGGGGCCATGGGTTCCGCAGCGGCGTGGCATCTGGCCAGCCGCGGAGCCGAGGTCGTGCTGCTCGAGCAGTTTGAGCCCGGCCATGCGCGCGGCGGTTCGCACGGCACTTCCCGCATCGTCCGGCTGGCGTACACCGACCCGTTCTACATCGAACTGACCGCAACGGCGATGGCTCACTGGGACGAGCTGGAAGACGACGCGGGCGAGCGGCTGCTGGTCGGCACCGGCGTCATTGACCACGGTGATCCACCGACGGTCCAGGCGCTGGCGACGGCCATGGAGACCGCCGGCTACCCGGCCGAGTGGCTGAGCGCACGTGAGGCGACGCGTCGCTGGCCGGGGCTGGAGTTCGACGGTGACGTGCTTTTCCAGCACCGCGGCGGTCGAGTCCACGCCGACAACGCGGTAGCGGCGCTGCAGCGCCTCGCGATCAAGCACGGCGCCAAGACCCAGCATGGCGTGCGGGTCGAGGCAGTCAAGCCGCGATCCGACGGTGTCGAAGTGCGGACAGCGTCCGACATAGTGCATGCCAAGCAGGTCGTCGTCGCGGCTGGGTCGTGGTCGCCGGGCGTCCTCGCCGGGGTCGTCGCGATGCCCCACCTGACGGTTTCCCTCGAGCAACCGGTGCACTTTCAGCCGCGCGACTGGTCGGTCCCGTGGCCCAGCTTCATTCATCACCAGGCGGACGCCACCACCCGTACGGGTATGAGCCCGCGCGGAACGTATGGCTTGGCCAGCCCGGACGGCGTCAAGGTGGGGTCCCACGGGTCCGGGCCGGTGATCGACCCGGACGCCGGCCGGGACGTCGACCCTGCGGCGCTCCGCGACGTCCAGGACTACGTGCGGCGCTGGGTACCAGGGGCGGACGCCGATACGGCCGAGGCGGCGCCGTGCCTGTACGACGTCACCGACAACAGCGACTTCATAATCGATCAGGTGGGAAATGTCACTGTGGCCGCCGGCTTCTCTGGCCACGGCTTCAAGTTCACTCCCTTGATCGGACGCCTGATCGCGGACGTGGTGCTCGAGCGGACGCAACCACCGGCTCGGTTCCGCCTCCGGCACGTATGACATCGCGGCGAACCGTGAGCAACGATCGCAGGGTGGGTCTTGCACGGTTGCGAGTAGCCGTCGTCGGAGCCGGCCCGGCGGGCATCTACGCCGCCGGGGCGCTGCTGGCTGCCAAGCGCCCCGTCAGCGTTGACGTCTTCGAGGCGCTGCCCGCACCGTTCGGCCTGGTCCGGTACGGCGTGGCCCCTGACAATCTGAAGATCAAGTCGGTGGCGGACAAGCTCGCCGAAGTTCTCGCGTCCCCCGACGCCCGTTTCATCGGGAACGTGACGTATGGCGTTGATTTGACGGCGGACGACCTGGCTCGCCACTACCATGCGGTGATCTACGCCAGCGGCTCCCCGAACGAGCGGTCCCTTGGCATTCCGGGCGAAGACCTGCCAGGCAGCTTCCCCGCGGCCGACTTCGTGGCCTGGTACAACGGCCACCCGCAAGCCAAAGACCACGGCTATCTCGAGGGCCGCGACGTGGTCGTCGTCGGAGCCGGCAATGTCGCGCTCGACGTTGCTCGGATGCTCGTCACGGATGCGGACGCGCTCGTCGCGACCGACCTGCCCGCGGATGTGCTCGACGAGTGGCGATCGGCGAAGGCGACCAACGTGCACGTGCTTGCCCGGCGCGGCCCGGCATTCGCCAAGTTCACAACGCCTGAACTCCGCGAGCTTGCGGAACTCGACGACGTCGAGCTCGTCGTCGATCCAGCCGACCTGGAGCTGGCCCCGCTGAGCAAGGCAGAGCTCGACGCCAACCGGGTGGCCCGCCGCAACGTCGGCGTGCTCGAGTCGTGGGCGGCGGCCAAGCGGCGGGACGGAGCTCGCCGCCGCATCCATTTGCACTTCTGGGTTCGTCCGATCCGGATCAGTGGGACGTCGCAGGTCGAGGGCGTGGAGGTTGAGCGGACCCGGCTGGACGACGACGGCCGTCTCGTCGGAGCCGGGTCCATCGCAAAGATCACAGCGCAGGCGGTGTTCCGCGCGATCGGCTATGCCGGTCGTCCGCTGCCTGTGCTGCCCTTCGATGAGTCGACGTCCACCGTGCCGAACACGGCGGGACGGGTCGAAGGAGCCGTCCATCCGGGCACGTACGTCGCCGGCTGGATCAAGCGTGGGCCTACCGGCGTGATCGGCACGAACAGGCGGGACGCCACCGAGACGGTCCGGACGTTGCTTGACGACGCGGAACGGCTGCCCGACCCGCCCGAGCCGGATCCCGA
>JASLBX010000031.1 GCA_030146385.1 Jiangellaceae bacterium
GTGCGGTTAAGCATCGTTACAGACGTTAATGGGCTTGACAAGTGTATCGCTCATGGTGTTTCGTAACGAAGCGTAACGCCAATGAGGGTTCATTACCAACGTCACGACCCGTTGCAGGGGGAAGCCAAGCCATGACCACTTCGACTACCACGACGGACGACACCGCGACCGCCGTGTCCGGGCCAGGGCCGCTCGGGCGGCTCGGGGGCGTCGCGTTCCGCAATCGCGGCAAGGTCGTACTCGCCTGGATCGCCGCTATGGCGGCGGCGTTCGGGCTGTCCGCAGCATTCGGCGGTGAGTTCGCCGCCGACTACTCGGCTCCGGGGTCCGATTCACAGCAGGCTCAGGAGTTGCTCGAGTCCGAGTTCCCGGCGCAGGCCGGCGACTCCATCGACGTCGTCATCCGCGCCGAGGGCGGTGTCGAAGATCCCGCCGTGCAGGCTGAGGTGGCCGCCTTGCTTGAGGAGCTGTCGGCCCTGCCGCATGTGGCGAGCGTGGAGGATCCGTACACCGCGCCTGGTGGCATCGCGCCGGACGGCCAGACGCTGTTGGGCGGCGTCGCCCTCGACGTGATCAATCCCGTAGACATGCCGATTGAGGACACCGAGCGCCTGCTGGCCGCGGCCGAGGCGGCGGAGCGTCCCGGCCTGGAGGTGGCGCTCGGCGGCATGGCCGTTCAGTTCGCCGAAGAGGGCGAAATCGGGTCTGAGGCGATCGCCCTGGTGGCCGCCGGAATCATCCTTCTGCTCACCTTCGGCTCGGTCGTGGCGGCCGGTCTGCCGCTGCTGGTGGCGGTGAGCGGGCTCGGAGTCAGCGCGGCGCTGACCGGGCTGATCGCGGCGGTGATCGACGTTCCCGACTGGACGACGGCTCTCGCGACCATGCTCGGCATCGCGCTTGGCATCGACTACACGCTGCTGATGGTCACTCGGTTCCGCGAGTGGCGGGCGGTCGGCCTCAACCCCGAGGCCGCCACCGTCGCGACGCTCGACACCGCCGGACGGGCGGTCATGGTGGCCGGTACGACTGTCGTGGTAAGCATGCTTGGCCTGTTCGCGATGGGTCTGTCGTTCATGCGAGGCGCCGCGGTCGTGACGATCGCAGCCGTACTCATCGTCATGGCGGCCGCCGCCACGCTGTTCCCTGCGCTACTGGGCTACTTCGGCACCCGTATCGACAGGCTTCGGTTGCCGCTGGGCCGGCGGCGGAGCGTCCAGGTCGCCGAGGGTGGACACCTCGAGCCGGGGCGCGGCTGGGTGTGGTGGAGCCGCCTGGTCGACCGGCACAGCATCATCGCCAGCGTGGTCGGCGTCGGCCTGCTGTTGGCGTTGGCCGCACCGTTCCTGGGCGCGCGGTTCGGGTTCCCGGACGCCGGCAACAACATCGAGGAGACCTCGACGCGGCAGGCCTACGACATGGTCACCGAGGGCTTCGGAGCCGGTTCGAACGGCCCGCTGCTGCTGGCCGCCGACCTTTCGGGCGCCAGTGACCCGTCCGTCGTGGAGCAGGTGGCGGCTGCCACCGCAGAAACGCCTGGTGTCGCCGCGGTGCTGCCGCCGGTGCCCAGCCCGGACGGGACGGCCGCTTTGATCACGGTCATTCCGGCCACCGGGCCGCAGCACGCCGACACCGAGGATCTCGTCCATGACCTGCGGGACGACGTGGTGCCTGCGGTGACGGACGGGACGGGTGCGGAGATCCATGTCGGCGGCGTCGTAGCGACGGGTATCGACAGCAATGCGAACACGGTGGAGCGGCTGCCGTTCCTCATCGGCGGTGTGGTGACACTGTCCATGTTGTTGCTGCTGCTCTCGTTCAGGAGCATCGCCATCCCGCTCACGGCAGCCGTAATGAATCTGCTGTCGGTCGCGGCGGCGTACGGCGTGATCGCGCTCGTGCTCGAAGGCGGCTGGCTCGGCCAGCTGATCGGCATCGACACCGCGACTCCGATGCCGGCGTTCATTCCCGTCCTGGTCTTCGCCGTGCTGTTCGGCCTGTCAATGGACTACGAGGTGTTCCTGATCAGCCGGATGCGGGAGTCCTGGGTCCGTGCCCGCGACAACAGCCGGGCGATCGTGGACGGGCTGGCCGGCACGGGCCGGGTGATCACTGCCGCTGCCGCCATCATGATCGTGGTGTTCGCCGCGTTCATCCCGAGCGACGAGGTGTTCATCAAGGTCATCGGCGTCGGCATGGCCGCGGCCATCCTGATCGACGCCACCGTGGTCCGGATGCTGCTCGTGCCGGCGTTCATGCACTGGCTCGGCCGGGCCAACTGGTGGCTGCCGAAGTCGCTGGACCGCCGGATGCCGCAGCTGTACGTCGAGGGCCGGCCCGAGAAGTTCCTCGTGTCGGCGACTCCGCCCGAGACCGGACGGGAGAAGGTCGGCGCCCCGGCATAGCCGGACCGCTACTCGAAACCGCACTGTCGACGGACCTGGTGGGCCGCCCACCAGGTCCGTCGGTGCTATACCACCCGCACGCGCCTGGTACGGCAGGGCTGCGCATGCTGAACGTGATCGAACGTCAGCGGACGAGGTCGTCGAACAGGCGGGCCAGCTCCGCCTCCGGCGATTCAGTGAGGCCGCTGTGCACGGGGCCAGGCTGGACGATCGTGCTTCGCGGCGCCGTGAGCCACCTGAACCGCTCGCCGGGTTTCGCCCCTGCGGCTGGGCCACCCGCCCCGGCGCACGTCGATTTAACCGCATTGACCGCTGAGGTCACCGCATCGATGTCGGCCGACGGGTCGAGGGCGAGCAGCCGGGACTCATCAACCTGGACGCGGGCTCCCAGGTAGTCGGCGGCCTGGCAGTAGACGATGACGCCGACGTTGAGGCACTCGCCCCGCTCGATCCGCGGGACGGCTCGGATCAGCGCATACTCGAAGGCCTTCACGCGACCGCCTTCGGTAACCAGGCCCGCGACTCGGCCGCCCGGGCTGCCAGGTACTCGACGTAGGTCGGTCGCTCGTCTTCCGGTAGCCATTCCCTCGGCACCAGCGCGACGACCTCGGTCAGCAGGTCGACGGTGACCAGCGGAGAGAGCTCTGCGTTGGCCACTCCAAGGCCCGTCACGAAGGGAGCGAGCGCATGCTCCTGAAGCGGGTATGGCCGCTTGGCGAACTCCTTCGGCCCGGGCCAGGTGTGCTGGAATAGCAGCGCGGCACCGTGGTCGATTGCCCACAGCTCGTGATGCCAGACCAGCAGGTTCGGGTTGCGCCAGCTCCGGTCGACGTTCACTGTCAGGGCATCCAGCCACAGGATCATCGCCGCGACAGCCGGGTCGGGCTGCCACCCGATGCCGTCGTAACCCAGGGCGCGCGGCAGGAAGTCGACTCCCAGGTTGGTGCCCGCGCTGGCCAACAGCAACTCCTGGACCTCGGGATCGGGCTCGAGCCGGCCGATCGCTTCGTCCAACTCGACGAGAACGAGATCGGGGACGCGGATCTCGAGCCGGCGGGCGAGCTCGCCAACGATGATCTCCGCGATCAATGCCTTGACGCCCTGCCCGGCGCCGCGGAATTTGACGACATAGGTACCGAGATCGTCAGTCTCCACCAAGCCGGGCAGCGAACCGCCTTCGCGCAGCGGCTCGACAAACCTCGTTGCCCTGACGGTGGGGAGGGAGGCAACATCGACCTGGCCCATGAAATCAGACGGTACGGCACTACTCTGGAGTGCGTCCCGTCAAATGGGCGCAAGGTCAACAGTCACCGACTACGAACGAGGTCTTCCGTGCCTACCGGCAAGGTCAAGTGGTACGACACTGACAAGGGCTTCGGCTTTCTCTCCAGGGACGAGGGCGGCGACGTCTTCGTTCACTCGTCGGCGCTGCCGTCCGGCGTGCCGTCGCTCAAGCCCGGTCAGCGGGTCGAGTTCGGCGTCGCCGAAGGAAAGCGCGGCGAGCAGGCCTTGTCGGTGCGCGTGCTTGATCCACTCCCGTCCGTCGCGGCCGCGCAGCGCAAGAAGCCGGACGACATGGTCACGATCATCGAAGACCTGATCAAGTTGCTGGACGGCATGTCCACCACATATCGGCGAGGGAGGCACCCGGATCGCCGCGCGGCCACGAAGGTTGCGTCGGTGCTTCGCGCAGTCGCCGACGACCTCGAACTCTAAGCCCTCACCACCACCGCATCACCACCTGGTTGATCATGGGCGATTTGTGGTACGCAGCGCCTGTAAATCACGAAGCGCCGGTGATCAACATGTGGCTAGTCGCGGCGGGGCGGGGGTTTGACCTGCTGAGCCAGGATCAGCCCGATTAGCAGCAGGCCCGCCGCCAGACCGAAGCCAAGGCCAGGGATCAGGGGCAGGGCTATGCCGAGGAAGCCGCCAAGGACCCAGGCCAGCTGCAGCAGGGTCTCCGACCGCGCGAACGTGCTGGTACGGACCTGATCAGGGACGTCGCGCTGGATGACCGCGTCCAGCGACAGCCGGCCGAGTTGCTGGCCGAAGCCCGCCGTCAAGCCCACGATGAGCACCATCACAAGGCCCCATAGCACGGCCGTCAGCGCGGCCACCAGCGTCGCCGACGCCACCAGGATCAGCACGATCCGGTCGGGGCTCCGAGCGCGCACGGTCGCACCCAGGGCCGTCCCGGCCGTGCTTCCAAGCCACGCCGCCGCCACCAGCAGCCCGATCGAGACCGTATCCGGCAACCCGGCCACCGGCTCTTGGCGCAGCAGGAAGGCGACGAACATGGTGAGGAACCCGTTGAACCCGCGGAGCACCGCGTTGGCGCGCAGCGCTCGCACCACCGCAGCCCCGACCCGGAACGGACGGCCCGGCGCGGCGATGCCCTCGCGCAGTGAGACACCGCGCTCGCCCGCCGTCGAGTCGACCTTCGGTGACAGCAGGATGGCCAGCACCGTCGCCGTGACGTACGCGATGAAGGCGAGGTACAGCGGCCAGTCGGAGCCGATCAGTGCCAGTCCGATCCCCAGTGGTGCGGCCACCGCGGCCCCGACGACGGCGGCCGCAGAAATCCTGGAATTGGCGGTCACCAGTTCCACCGACGGGGGCAGGATACGAGGCACTGCGGCGGATCGCGCGATCGCAAAGGCCCGGGACGCGACCAGGACTCCGAACGCGGCGGGGTAGAGCCACAGATCGTCGCTGACGATGCTGCTCGCCATCACCCAGGCGAGGAAGGCTCGCAGCGCCGTGGACGTTCCGATCGCCCACCGCCGGCCGTGGCGGAACCGGTCGAGGAACGGCCCGATGACGGGTGCGACGACCGCGAACGGCGCCATGGTCACGAGCAGGTACACCGCGACCTGGCCGCGCGCCTCGGACGTGGCGGCGGAAAAGAACAGCGTGTCGGCCAGCGCGATCGTGATGAGGGTGTCACCGATCGCGTTGACAGCGTTGAGCTCGATGACCCTCGACAGGCCCGACTCGCCGGCCCCTTCGGCGGTGGTGGCCCGCCGTACGCGGGCGGCTCCCTTACGAGCGGCCCGGGACGTCGACGTCGCAGCACCGCGAGCGGCGCGGGAAGTCGATGCGGCAGCAGTCTTGGCGGCCCGTGCGGATACGCCGGCAACCCGGCGCACACGGCTCGGGTCACTGCGGGACCCGGACTGATCTGCCTGCCTCACGCGCCCCATCCAACCTCATCCGCCGGTGAGTGATGGAAGCGTGCCAGCCCTGCCGCTCGTCGGGTCCCGCTGGGAATTGGCGACCGATTTTGCGACAATCCTCCGTTGTGACTCCCGCACCCTCGCGAGCCCGCTCCCCGAAGGCCGACAGCATCTGTGTGGCCGCCGTCGAAACGGCGCGCGCTGCCGCGGTCGAGACGGGCGGTGCCGATCAGGTCGGCGACCATCTCGGCTACGACGTCGAGGGTGACCGCGTCGTCACCCACTACTTCGAGTGCACCTCTCCCGGATACCGCGGCTGGCGGTGGTCGGTCACGGTGGCCCGTGCGTCGCGCAGCAAGGTCGTGACCATTGACGACTGCGTCCTGTTGCCTGGCCAGGCCGCCGTTCTCCCACCGGCCTGGGTGCCGTGGGAGGAGCGCGTCAAGCCAGGCGACCTGGGCCCCGGCGACCTGATGCCGACGACGGACGACGACACTCGGCTCGTGCCCGGCTACACGGGGGTCGACCGGGACGCCGACCCGCTGGCCGCCAAAGAGGTCGTGGACGAGCTCGGCCTCGGCCGGGCCTGGCTGCTGTCGCCGCAGGGCCGGGACGAGGCGGCCGCCCGCTGGCGCTCCGGTGATGGCGGGCCGGACACCGAGATCGCGCGAGCCGCTCCCGCCCAGTGCGAGACGTGCGGGTTCATGATTCGGCTCGGCGGCGCTCTGGGCCGGGCCTTCGGGGTGTGCTCCAACGAGCGCACTCCCTTCGACGGGCGCGTCGTCTCGTACGACCACGGGTGTGGTGCGCACTCCGACATCCGCGTCGAGCAGGTCACGTACGACTCGCCCGAGCCGGTGTTCGACACCCTGTCGTATGACCCGGTGTTCCATGATGGCTCCGATGAGGAGTCCAGCGAGCCCTGACCCGTTCGGCACCGAGCGCCTTCGGGCAGCCGTGCTCGCCGCGTGGGCTGCCTCACCGGCCCGGTTCCGCGAGGACGCCAACGCCGAGGAGGAACTCGCCCGCGGCGCGTACCGCGACCGGGTGATCGTCGAACTGGCCCAGAACGCGGCCGACGCCGCGAACCGATCCGGCGTTCAGGGGCGGCTTCTGCTTCGCCTTGACGAGTCGGCCCTCGTTGCCGCCAACACCGGCGCCCCGCTCGATACCGCCGGTGTCGAAGGGCTGTCCACGCTTCGGGCGTCGGCCAAGCGCGACGAAGGCGCCGTCGGCCGGTTCGGCGTCGGGTTCGCTGCCGTGCTGGGTGTGACCGACGAGCCCGCCGTCCTGTCACGGACCGGCGGCGTTCGCTGGTCGCGCGACGAGGCCGTCGCCGCGGTCGCTGCGGTGCCGGAGCTCGCCGAGGAGCTTGACCGGCGGGGGTCGGCCGTCCCGGTGCTCCGTCTACCGGTACCTGCCGAGGGTGAGCCGCCAGCCGGCTACGACACCGTGGTCCGGCTCCCACTGCGGGACGACGCCGCCCGGGAGCTCGTGCGATCGTTGCTGGCCGCGGTGGACGATGCCCTGCTGCTGTCGCTGCCCGGCCTGGCTGATGTCGTGATCGACACGGGTGGCACCACTAGAACCCTCAGCGCACGCCGGAGTGGCTCGGATGTCATGGTGGCCGAACAAGGCCGTGAGACGCGGTGGCGACTCGCCGAGCGCACTGGGCGGGTGCCCGCTGAGCTGCTGGCCGACCGCCCGGTCGAGGAGCCGGACCGGTGGCGGGTGACGGTTGCGGTCCCGGTACGAGCGGACGGCCGCTCGGCGCCGCTGCCGCCGTCCGTGCTCAGGGTGGTCCACGCGCCCACCCCGACCGACGAGCGGACGGAGCTTCCGGTGCTGGTGCTCGGCAGCTTCCCGCTCGACTCGTCCCGCCGCCGCGTCATCCCAGGCCGGCTCACGGACATGCTGGCCGATGAGGTGGCGATCGCTTACGCCGATCTCGTGGTCGAGCTGGCCGCCGCCGGTCCGGAGGTGCTCGACCTGGTTCCGGGCCCGCTACCGGTCGGCGAACTGGACGGGACGCTGCATCGGTCGCTGGTTGCTGTGCTGGCCGATGCTCGATTCGTGCCCGCTGCGGGGCTGCCGCAAGGGCGTGAGGGAGCTGGGAAGTTGCCGTCAGATCTCGGGGCAGCTTCCCACCCGCCAGACATGCTTGCCCCACGTGAGGTCGTCCTGGTGGATGGGCTCAGGTCAGCAGCCGAGCCCTCCGTCGTGGCGCGATTCGTGGCCGGACTCGCCGACCCTCAGTGGTGGCGCGCCGAGCCGTTGCGCCGCCTGGGTGCAACGACGATCCAGCTGGGGGAGGTCGTCGACACCCTCGGTGAGCTGAGCCTCGAGCCGGCCGAATGGCGTGGCCTCTACACGGCGTTGGACGGTGCGGATCTCGAATCGATGGCCACCTTGCCGGTGCCGCTCGCAGACGGCCGGGTGGTGCGGGGTGCGCGGGGCGTGCTGCTGCCTGCCGCGGACGTCGACTCGGAGACCCTGGCGCCGCTCGGACTCAGGGTGGCGGCTGCCGATGCCGTGCACCCCCTGTTGGCGCGGCTCGGTGCGACCGAAGCGACCGCGGCGGCGGTGCTGCGTGACCCGGTGGTTCGGGCGGCCGTCGACGCCGAAGACGAGGCGGTCGCCGAATCGGTGCTGCGGCTCGTCGATGCGTCCGGGCTGACCGTCGACGACGAGCCCTGGCTCGCTCGGACGCTCGTACGGGACGGCACCGGCGAGCTCGCCCCCGCCGGTGAGCTGTGGTTCCCCGATTCGGACGTCCTGGACCTGATGGAGGTCGACAACGCTGAGTACACGGTCGCCGCCACAGCAGTCGGATGGTGGGGTCGTACCGTGCTGCGAGGTGTCGGCGTCCGGGACGGTTTCGCCGTTCTCCAGGAATCGGACGTCACGCTGGACGACGAGTCATGGCACGACCTGGACGACGAGGACGGTTGGATGGCCGCGATCGTCGAGCGCCTGCCAAGCCAGGACTTCCCGCCCATGCTCACCGAGCTGATTGCCGTCCGCGACCTCGACCTGATCGGCGACGACCGTTGGGCGCCCGCCCTCGACAGGCTGGCGTCCGAGCCGCTCACCCGTCGCGCGCTCACCGAGCCCGCTCACGTGCTGCTGGCCGACGGCTCCCGGCAGGCCGTCCCGCCGTACACCGCATGGTGGCTGCGCGAGCACGCCGAGTTCGACGGCGTCCCGCTGCGCCTGATGGGCGCCGCAGACGCCGAGCCGCTGGTGCGCCGGCTGCTGGCGACCGTCCCGGTGCCACTGGACACCGCCGTGACCCGGGCGCTGGGCCTGGCCCGGACCGTGGCGGACCTTGCCGGCGAGCCGGACCGACTGCTCGACCGGCTGGCCGACCAGGCCCTGGAGCTGTCGGCGGCCGATCTCGGTGCTGTCCACAGCGCGCTCGTCGCCGCCGACCTGGACCCGGATGCCGTACCACCTCCGGAACGGGTTCGCGTGCCCGATGGCGACGGGACGCGGATCGTTCCCGCCAACGGCGTGGTCGTCGCCGATGGGCCGCACTGGCTCCAGTTGGGCGGGCCGGCCGTGCTGCCAGGCGGCGCCGACTTGGCGGCGTTGCTGGCCCTGCCGCTGGCGAGTGACCTTTCGGATCCGTACCCGAGCACGTCCGGACGTGTCGCAGATGTCCCCGAGGTGGTCGGCCGCCTGCTGCCGGAAGCTACGGCGACCTACGTCGAGCATGACGAGCTTCAAGTCGCGGGCACGTCCGTCGACTGGTGGGTCGACCCAGACGGCACCGTGCACGCGGCTACCGTCGACGGCCTCGCCCGCGGCCTCGCGTGGGCGGCCGGTCGGTGGGACGCACGGTTGGAACTGGCCGAGGCGCTGCGCGACCCCGACGCCGTGCCCACCCTCCTGGCCGAACGCACCTTCTCCGCTCCAGAATGACCACGTTAAGTGGGTAATCGCCGCGTAAACCACGCTTGCAAGCCCAGTAGAGCTGGGAAACAGCGCGTAACGGCTACTTCGTCTCG
>JASLBX010000071.1 GCA_030146385.1 Jiangellaceae bacterium
GGTGCGCTCGCCCACCTCGTCCACGCGCTCCACGGATTGCTGTGCCGCGCGAACACCGCCCGCTTGAGCCTCCGCCAGTCCTCCATCGACGGCTCCTTCCCGCCCTGCTTCCTGGTCGTGTATCACTCTGGGTCCTGCTCCCATGTGCCGTCGGGTGCATAGAACCTCATGGGCACAACGGCGTGTCGACCTCCCGCCCAACGTAGCTGACCGTCATGTCTCTGACATGAGCCCCAGGTCAAGTTCGATCCCGTCGACAACCGACCCCAGGTCATCGAGAACGGATCGCCCTTGGGGGGCGTGCTTCTGGTACGGGCCAAGCGATCTACGCGGAGATGCGACCCCACGATCCGCGCTTGGCGGCGCGCCAACTCGTCCGACCATGCCGCGGATAGGTAAGCGAGCGACCGGCGGTGGGCCCACTCGAAGATGCGTCTTTTCGCCGCCTGTGGACGCCGACCGCGACCTCGGCACCCATATCAAGAGCAGGCGCTGATCGCGTGGTCCGACAACGGGCCCGAGATGACCGCCATCTATCAGCGTGCCGTTGTGAAGTCGGCGGCGCCAGCAGTTGCTGACATCTGACTCACCGCCCGCCGCGGCACGGCCGAGTACACCGCGACGGGGTCGCCCCACCACCCGTCGCGGTGTGCGAAGCCCGGTCAGGCGGGTTGCCGGACCGAGTCGAAGAAGGAGATCAGCTCTTTGGCGATGGGCTTGGGTGCGACCAGCGGGGCAAAGTGCCCCACGCCCGGTAGTTCGCGGACGTGGGAGTCGCCGACGTGCTGGGCAATGTGCTGGGCCGAATCGGTGAACCAGGTCTTCAGCCGAGTTTGCTGGGCCAGCAGGACCAGAACCGGGGCATCGATCTGTCCGAGCACCTCAGGGTCGGTGGGTTCGGGGCCCTCGTAGGCTATGCCCTGCTGGAGCTCCCGCATCAGCAGCGGCCAGAAGCCTCCTTGCCGTTCGAGGTAGTCCGCATCCAGGGCATCGAACTCGGTGTCGGTGCAGACATAGCGGTGGAAGATGCGGGCGGCGTCCGTGAGCCGGCCGTCGGCCGCCGCCGCACCCACCTGCTCCACCATGGCGCCTTGACGGGCGAGTTCGTCCTCACGCATCAAGGGCCACACCGAGGGTTCGAAGGCGGTCACGGCGGTCACGGAGCCACTGTGGGCTGCCGCACCGAGCGCGAGCGAGCCGCCGTCCGACCAGCCCATGAGGAACACCGGGTCGCCGATGCTGTCGACGAACGCGTTGAAGTCCTCTCGGAAACGCGGGGGCGAGTGGTCCGGGTTGTCGCCGGACAGTCCTCGACCGCGGAGGCTGGGCCGATAGCAGGTGAACCGGTCGGTGAGGTGGGGCACCAGCGCCTCCCAGGCGATGTCGGGGTCGGCAACCGGGGGGTGGACCAGTACCAGCGGCGGCCCTTGTCCGCGAACTCTTCCGGCGATCTCGGTGCCGTCTGCGGAGACGGCTCGGTGGATCCGCTCGTCAGTCATGGTGGCCTCCTGTCAGATTGCTCCGATACAGCAACCGTGGCGGACCACCTGAGCGAGAACATCAGCCGGTCGGCTACGTCTCACGACCCCGTCGGCTACCGCTGCCGGGCGTTGCGGCGGGTCGCAGGTCAAGGCGCGCGGCCTGAGCGACCAGCTCGGCGCGGCCGCCGAGGCCGACCTTGGCGTAGACGTGGGAGAGGTGTTTCTTGACCGTGTGGACGCTGACGAACAGGCGTTCGCCGATTTCGGCGTTGGTATGGCCCTCCGCGACGAGCCGCACGATCTCACGTTCGGTGGGGGTCAGCGCCGCCCAGCCGACCTGCGGGCGTGCGCGCTCACCCCGCCCGCGGCGCGCGTAGGCGACCGCCTCGTCCAGGGATAGCTGCGCGCCCTCTGCCCAGCAGGCGTCGGCGTTGTCCGGGTCGAGTCGCGCCCGGGTGGCTGCGGTGTGCCGCTCTGCCCGCTCGGCCTGTAGCGGGAAACGGCCGAGGCCGGTGTCGTCGTGGAACCGCTCGGCGGCGGCCAGCAGCCGCAGCGCCTGGTCGGGTTGGTCGCGCGCTGCGGTCAGCCAGGCGACCGCCTCCAGTGCTTCTGCCGTACCAACCCGGTCCCCGGAGTCGGCCAGCACCTCGAGGCCCTTGTGCGTCAGCTCCCACGCGTCCTCGGGGTCGCCAGTGAGATAGGCGAGTCCGATCAGCGCCCGGCCGAGTGTGAACGGGTAGCGCGGGTCCACTGACAGCTGCCGGCAATGCTCAAGGTGCTCCCTGGCGTCTTCGGGTCGCTGCTCGGTCAGGGCGACCAACCCGAGCAGCCACAGCGCCCAGGCCTCGTACAACCGGATACCCCGATCGCGGGCAGTGCGACGCAACGCTTCGGCGGCCCGGCCTGCCTCGCCGGTGTCGCCCGAGCGGTACGCCACGAGAACGGTCCAGCGGCCAATAGCCAGCTCGAACACGTTCGGCGACAGGGTCCGGGCGTGCAGCAGCGCCTCGGCGTCGGCAATATGCTCCCGCGCAGCGTCGATGTCACCCACGAGCAGGTCGGCAGCGGCAAGCACCGCCAGGGCGAAGGCTTCCCAGCCGGGACGATCGATCCGCCGGGCCCAGGCGATGCCCTGCTGGGTGTGTTCGCGGGCGCGGTGGAGCTCGCCGGAGAACAGCAGATACATTCCTAGCTGGGTGTGTGCGGTCGGGCGGGTGAAGCTGACCCCGGCGTCCTCGCAGACCGTCACCGTCTGCTCGAGCAGCGCCACACCCTTCCCGAGGGAGCGTCCATCGCAGGCGGTGATACCGGCGAAGGCCAGGACGATGGCGCGGGTGTCGTCGTCCTCGAGTCGTTCGGCCAGCGCCACCGCCGCGTCAGCGTCGGCGGCGATCGTCTCGCTGCTCGCCAGGCCTGACGCAAGGCCTGGGTAGGCGCGCAGAGCAAGGCCCAAGGCAAGGATGTCTTCGGTCTTGAGGGTGCGTGCTACCGAGACCGCCCGGTCGGCCAAGCTGTGCGCCTTCGCGGCATGACCACTGCCGGCCATCACCAGGCTCGCGGTGACAAGCCCCCGGGCCCGGTCGGTGTCGGTGGCTGTCGGGGCGTCCACCGCTGCCCGCAACCAACGCTCCATCTCCGCGTAGCGGCTCCGGTCGAACCAGAACCGCCGGGTCGGTTCGGCGATATCCAGCACCCCCACCGGACGACCCGAGTCGACCGCCCATGCCATCGCGGCCCGCAGGTCGGCCAGGTCGGCCGCCAGCCGTGCATTCCACGCCGGGGCGTCGGCGCTGCCCAGCCTGGTCCCCGCACGGTTGGCCAGCCCGATGAAGAAGTCCAGGTGGCGGTCGCGCACCCGAGCGGGCTCGTCGAGGTCGGCCAGCCGTTCCAGGGCGAACAATCGGATCGTCTCCAACAGCCGGTAGCGCGCCTGGCCGTCGTGTTCGCTGATCTGAAGCAGCGAACGGTTGGCTAGAGCCGTGATCAGGTCGAGCACCGCCGACTCCTCGATGTTCGGCCCGGCCACGACCGCCTGCGCAGCCTCGAGATCGAAGGTGCCTGCGAATACCGACAGCCGGGCCAGTGCCAACCGCTCGGCGTCGGCAAGCAGACCAAAGCTCCACTCCACCGACGCCTCCAGCGTCCGCTGCCGCGTCGGAGCGCCACGAACCCCGCCGGTCAGCAGCCGGAACCGATCTGACAGTCCCGCGGCGATCTGCCCCACCGACAGCACCCGCGTCCGCGCCGCCGCAAGCTCGACCGCCAGCGGGATCCCGTCCAGGTACCGGCAGATCCGCGCCACCGCCGATGCGTTGTCGTCGGTGACGGCGAAGCCGGGCCGGACCTGGCGCGCCCGCATCTCGAACAGACGCACGGCGTCCGCCTGCACGATCGCTTCAGCCGACGTTGCCTGCGGGCCAGGCGCCGACAGTGAGGGGACCTCCCACGTTGTCTCCCCGTCAATCGCCAGGGGCTCGCGGCTGGTCGCCAGCACGGTGTTGTGCCGGCATGACCGCAGCAGGGCGGCCACCAGTGTCGCGCAGGCCTTGACCAGATGCTCGCAGTTGTCCAAGACCACCAGACCGTGCCAGGCACGCAGCTGGTCGATCAACGTGTCGACCAGCGCCCGCCCCGGCTCCTCGCGGACACCGACTGCGTCCGCGACCGCCTGGACGACCGAACTGGGATCGCCCACCCCGGACAGGTCCACCCAACACGCGCCGTGCCCGAAGGAAGGTGCCACGTCGCGCGCCACCTCGAGCGCCAGCCGGGTCTTCCCGCAGCCACCGGAGCCGGTGAGGGTGACCAGACGCGTCTCCGCGAGCACTGCAGCAACCTCGGCCCGTTCCTGGTCCCGGCCCACCAGGGCCGAGGTCGCCACGGGCAGCGCAGCCGGTCCATGGACCCCGTGGACGACGCTCAGCCCGGCGGCCGTGAGCCCGGCGACCGTGCCGTCCACAGCCGCTACACGTTCCACCCCACGCGTCGCGTCTGCCATAGTGATTCCCCCCACAGCCTATAAAGGGTTTCGCTTCCCAGGACATGGCCTTGCTGTTCGTTCCGGAGGAGTTCCATGGTCCGCTCGGCGCTTCTTCGAAGAACAACTCGCTCAGTGGACCTTGGCTGGCTTACCTCCCAGCTGCAGGGCATGTAAGAGCGGTTCGGCTTGTCTCCGTGGCTCCCTGTAGGTTCGACATCTTGTCCGTGCGGCTTCGGGGATCACCTGAGTTGCTGTTGCTATGAGCTTGTCGATGACAATCACTACAAGCAGGCCTGTGAGGCGTTGGCGAGCACGTCTGGGCGGAGGGTCTCCCGTAGCGCCCGCACCACGGCGTCGTGCACGCCGATGTCGCGGCGCTGCTCGCCAAGCGCCTCGATGATCAGTGAGCGAGCCATAGTAGAGACCGGGATACCGCGCTGTTGGGCCAGCGCAGTGAGTGCGTCGAGTTCGTCATAGGCGAGTCGGACCGACAGCACGCTGGCTCGGCCGGGCCGGCTAGGGCGGGCATCGGCGGGGATGTCCATGTCCCGGCTGGCCTCGGAAGCTTCGGCTTCGATATCGACGATGTGCTTGTCCATCACTGGCTCCCTTCGTATGCGGCGGCGTCCTTCTCGTTGGCCTTCCAAGCGTTAACGCCCCACAGGTGGCCTTCCTCGACCACGGTGATCACCGTGATGATGAACCCTGCGGTCGGGGAGTAGCCGATGGTGCGGACACTGCGGCCGGTCTTGCTGGCATAGTCGGGTCGAACATGACCCGCGCCTCGTCGGCCCAGGCAGGATCGATGTCAGTGTCACCGGGCCGGCGGGCCGAGCGGGTGGCGATGTACTCGCCCCGCATGCCCCAGTCCGGCGTCGCGCCCACAACTCGAAGTCTACTACAAACTACTACACGGGATTCAAACTTGCATGCTTGTGAACGCCGCCCAACACGCTTTGCGGGCGTGCGCCTGCTTGGGCGAAGCGGTCATTTCGAACTGGAGTGGACGCTGAAGAACGTCCGCGGACGTCGGTACGGCGGCCAACCGGGCCGCAACTGAGACTGAAACTGAGACCGAAGGGCATCTTGCCTGACGCCTGATTCGGTGTCGAGGCCGTGTTTCCGCTGGTCAGAGGGGCGGAGGATGCGGGATTCGAACCCGCGAGGGGTTGCCCCCAACACGCTTTCCAAGTCTGTAGGCCGGTGTTCGGCGGTGGTCGGCACCGTTCAGC
>JASLBX010000072.1 GCA_030146385.1 Jiangellaceae bacterium
TGATAGCCGATTCTTCGGCACATGGGTCGGTTGATGGCACGGAAACGTACGTGGCGAATCTTGGCGACGGCTGTCGTTGCAGTCGTGGCGGCCGGATCCCTGTGGATCTACGCCACGGGTCGAGGGTTGCAGTCCGATCCAAGCCCTGAGGCCGTCGATCACCCCGGGTCGACGAGGATCATCTCCGATGCGCCCTTGACCCCACGGATACGCACGCACGCCACCTGGTCCGGTGAAGAGCTGTTGGTGTGGTCAGGTATCGAGCCCAGCGATGAGACGGATGAGGCGTTCGACGTTATCGACGACGGCGCCGCCTACGACCCGACGACCGACTCTTGGCGGGAGCTGCCCGCTGCGCCGATCTCCGGTAGGGCGAGTGCGGCGGCCGTGTGGGCAGGTGACCGTCTAGTCGTCTGGGGCGGATTCAGCAATCCCGATGAGGCGCTTGACGACGGCGCGGTGTACCTCGCGGACGAAGACGCCTGGGTAGAGCTGCCTCCGGCACCCATTAGCGGGCGCGGGGACGCCACCACTGCGTGGACGGGTCGTGAGGTGCTCATCGTCGGTGGAGCCGAAAGAGCAGGTCGGCCCGGACGCGTCTCCGGACTGCAACGAAACGGCGCGGCATACGATCCGCTGGCTAACCAATGGCGGGTGCTGCCACCGATTCCCGACGGCGTCTGGCAGCTGCGCGACCGAGGCATCGTGCCGATCCGCGAACGGTACGCGGGAACATGGGCCGGCGAAGCATTGTTCATCTGGGGCCGTGATGTCGCACTCTACGATCCCGGAGCTGACGCCTGGGAGCGCATCACAGCACCTCGGGCTGCCATGTGGTTGGGAAGTCGCCCCACCGCGATCCGCATCGGAGACGAGGTCGCGGTCATCGGGCTGGTGCACAATGAGGACCCGGAAACCTTCGGCATCACGTACCAGCCGGCGAGCGGTGCGTTCGGCACTGTGCCTGGCCTATCGCGTGTCGCAATGACTGGGCTCCGACAGGTCGCCGCGGCCGGTGAGTTGGTGGTGCTGCTTGACGCCGAACCCGCCTCGGCGGCGGTGTGGCGTCCCGGCACTACGACGTGGCGCACGATACCCACCGACCTAGTGCGAGGACCCGAGGCTGCGGCCGTCTGGACCGGTGAGGAGCTGCTCATCTGGGGCGGATCGGACGATTCCGGCCCCCGCGCCGACGGTCTTGCCTGGACGCCGTGACTAGCCCGGCTCAGAGGATGCCAGCGAGCCAGTGCAGCACGTTGAGCACGAACTGCGCGTTGTGCGACGCTTGGCGATGGTTCATCCCGACCGGCTCGCCGGTCTGTTCGTTGAGCTGCGCGGTAAACATCGCAGCTTCGCCGAAGGCTGCGACCCGTCCCCGTCCCACCTCGAGCGCGGCACCCTGCAGTTGCCCGCTGGCATCATTTCGTGGGGTCTGCGCGGAGAACTCCCAAGCAATCTCGGGCATCAGCAGCTGCGTGCCGGCCGGCAGCACAAGTAGGGCCTGGTGCGGGGTATCAGGGCGCACAGTGAACGCCGTCCCAGCGAACGAGATCACGTGGTCGACTGTCTCATCATCATCTTGGCCTCGTGTAATGGGATGATCACGCAAGCCCCGTGAGGCTCGCTCGAAGGTAAGGTGCTGCTCGTCCGGTGAACGCAGCGCAAAGCCATTGCTGAACTCAAGATCGAAGGCGGCTGCCAGCTCCGCCGCGGCTCCCGGAAACGGCATGTGATCAACGATCAGTAGCAGCTTGCCGCCTGCGTTGACCCAGGTAAGCAACGCCTCAATCTCCTCGGTGGTGAAAGCGGACGGGGTCGGCAGCGACCAATCATCGACATTACGTTCATGCAGAGCGCTGGCGATAACAAGGATGTCGAAGTTCGCGAGAGTCTCGGCCGTAAATGCAACCGTGTTGGTCTCGACGAAGCCATCGCGCTGGGCCAGCTGAGCAAATGGGCGATAGCGTCCATCGGCGGTGTGGAAATTCAGATGGGCCTCGTCGATCACGATCTGCGGCCCCGCTCCCGTCTCCCACGCTGGTTCTGACACCTGCGGTCGGAAGTCGACATCCGCCAGGTGCTCGTCGCCTTCAGAGCCCTCGCCATTGCCACCGCTAAGGCCGCAAGCGGCCAGTAGCGCGATCGTGGCAACGGCCGGCGCCGCTACGCTCCGCGAGCCAATCAGCCGGACGCGACAACGCAACCTTGCAGCCATCACCGGCCTCCACGTCCGCGCCACAGCCTCAGGAGTAGTCTGCCCACAGCGCACGCTTGGTGTTGTCGACGGTGACGGTGCTTCCGTAGGGCAGGATCCACTGAGGGCGGGTGTGGCCAAAGGGGACGCCGACGACCACGACCGCCTCCGGGTTGTAGCGCTGCACTGTCTCGATAGCGATGTCGCGCTGCTCAGCCCGGCGGGCCGCGCGCTCTTCTGGGCTCGGACGCACCTCGAAATTTGAGGTAGGCGGGCGTGCCACCAAGACAGCGTCGACGGCCGATATGAGGCCCCTTTCACCCAGCGATCGCACGATCCAGCCGAACTCGCGGGCAGGTATGAGTTCCTCGGAGGTTTCGAGCAGAAGGACACCGCCCCGCAGCACGGACGGATCTGCTTTGAAGCGCCCGGCCGTCAGGATCCACTGCACCACCTCCGCGCACCCGCCCCAGGTGCGACCGGTTACTGACTTTGCTGGCCCAGACCAGGTCCACGGCTCGGTGGGCTCACGATCGCCGTACTCGGTCAGTGCCGCAGGGTCCTTCCAGTCGCGGCCGATGTCTTCCGATTCTCCAGGCTCAGTGATCTCCAGGCGTTCTCCCGTCAGCAGTGCGGCCCGTAGCGATCTGGCGTGCACCTCATCCACGGCGGGACCTGGACCCAGGTGAACCTGAGTTGAGCCACCGTAGAAGCCGGCGACGCCATGGTTCCAGAGCCAGTTGAGCAGGTTGGTGTTGTCGCTGTAACCAAGGAACGGCTTAGGGTCGGCCCGAACAATGTCGGGATCGAGATGCGGAACGACGGTGATCTGGTCGTCGCCCCCGATTGTCGCAAGCACCGCCCGGATCTCGGAGTCGGCGAAGGCGGCGTTTAGGTCAGCCGCCCGGTCCCGCGCCGGTGCGCCGAGGCGGCGCGTCGTCGGGTACTCGACTGGCTCGAGCCCGGTGATCTTCGCGAGGCGTTCCATGGCCTGCTCGTGCACCTCGGGCGCAGACCCCGGCGCAGCGAACGACGGCGAAAGCACCGCCACCTTGTCGCCGGATGTGGCCTTAGGCGGATGAGTGAGAGCGGTCCGCATTAAGACATTCAACCGCTGCGCCAACAAGCGCGGAAGGCCGTAACTGTGAATGCCGGACGGTCCACGTCCGCACCTGCGTGATGCGACCTGAAGAGGCGGACTTTGACCTTCAAAGGTTCGGACCTGAGGTCCGGGCCGGGTCATTTGGGGGTCGAGTCAGGCCTGCTCCGGATACACCTGACGGCCGGCGACCCGTGAGCGGGGTCGCCGGCCGTCGGGTTAGACATGCCAGTCTGGGAGTCCGCGCGGAACTCTCGCGACCATTCGACTCACCGGCTGCACTTGATCCCCTTGCAGGGTTCATCGCTCAACCGCATGACGATCAGGCCGTTGTTTCGGTCGCTGGCGACAATGGTGCCGCTGTCGAACAGCGGGAAGACGGCCCACTGCCCGAGGAACGCCGTGCCGAACCTGAGCTCTTGGTTGAGGTTCAGAATGTTCTTCGGCAGCCGCGGCTCGGTGTCCATGTGCGCGATCGGCCTGAGGCTGATCGCGCCGGCTTCGTCCCGTTCGATCTCGAGCACCCTGGTCCCGGACGTGTAGTTGGCCTGGTAGATCTTGTCGCCCTTCACGATGAAGTTGTGGTCGATGCTGACCGTGTCATGCTCGAACCGCTCGACAACGACCGGGTTGTCGAGCTCGCGGATGTCGACGATGTAGGTGCCGGTCGCCGGCGTCCGTGTCGGGTCATCGACTGGCTGGGCGAAAACGCCCGGGAGCCACCCGGCAGCGACCAGCTCGTCGAGCTCGTCGTTGATGAACAGAAAGTCCTGCTCCTCGGTCGTCCATCCTTGGTGCGAGAACACCAGTCCTGGAACACGGAAGCTGGCGAGCACCTCGATGTTGTTCTTGTCGGTCGCGTCCCAGATCTCGGTGATGCCTCCCACCGGGTTGCCGGCGGCCTGACCCGCACGGTCGCGACCGTCGAAGACGAACACGATCTCGCGTCCCTGGAACCTTTCGTCCGGCCCGGTGTAGACGACCGGGTAGAAGTCGTGCTCTCCGATGTCGGGCAGGCACGCAGCTACGTCGGGGTTCGTGGGATCAGTGTTGAGGTCGTAGATCAAGGTGTTGAACCTGGGTGGTGTTTCGAGACCGCAGGCGTTGTTCTCCTCGCCCGCCGCTAGCCGGACGCCCGCAACGTAAGCGAAGCCGGTTTCCTCATTGACCTGGATGTTGTGCGCCGAGCGGTAGCCACCGCCCGAGAACTTGAAGTTCGGTGCTGGCAGAACCGTGTCGGGTGACGGCGCCGGGCCGAGGCCGTCGAGGACCGACAGATCCACCACCTCGACTTCGGAGCCGACGATCTCCGACGTGAAGTAGGCGAAGTTGCCGAAGATACCTGGGTCACCCCAGAGGTTGCCGATGTTGCCGGGTGCCTGGCTCTCCAGGCTTCCGAGGAACTCTGGGTTCTCTGGATCCGTGACCCGCACGACAGCCAAACCCGCCGTGGTGCCGACCAGCGCGTACTCCTGCCCCGCAGGGGACGTCCAACCCCAGATGTCGTTCAACATGCCTTTGGCAAAGACGCCGGGGATGGGCAGCGCCCCCAAGGCGTCGGGGTCGATCTGACTCAGGAACTGCATATTCTCCGTATCCGGGAACGGACCCTTGAACACGGGAAGGCTCCCAAGTGCGTCGTCTTGCATCTCTTCCAAGAGAGCATGCGGATCGACGTCGTCCGGATCATGCGCAATCG
>JASLBX010000344.1 GCA_030146385.1 Jiangellaceae bacterium
CCCGGTCTTGGTAGCGACAAGGCCCTTCAGTGACATTCGGGCCGACTGGACTGCCGGCCGCGAGCGGGTTGCGGAGGTCGACCAGTGGTGATGCGGTGGTGCCTCCGTGATTCGCGACGAGCTCCCGGCCGCCGGCGTCGCGAGCAGCGTGCATGGCGGAAATGAAGACTCGATCGGCCTCCGGTGCGACGAGCGCGGCAATGGCGGCGGGATCGGTGTCAGGGCTGAACGGCGTGGCAGGGCTAGACACGGTGGCTCAGGCTATCTCCGGGTCGGATTCTCGTGGAGGCTGCGCACCTGCAAGCACATTTGCGTCGGCAGTGTGCTGGTCGATCAATGTGATGCAGTCCTGCTCGCAGGTGCGCAGCCTCTGAATCGCTAACGCCGGCGGCCGTCCAGGAACCGGCCGAAGCGCTCGATCGCGTCCTGCAGGTCGTCCACATGCGGGAGTGTGACGATCCTGACGTGGTCGGGCCGTGGCCAGTTGAACCCCGTGCCTTGCACGAGCAGAAGGTGCTCGGAAAGCAACAGGTCGAGCACCAACTGCTCGTCATCCTCGATCACGTACATGTCCGGATCGAGCCGCGGGAACAGGTAGAGCGCGCCCTTGGGCTGCACGCAGGTCACACCTGGGATGTCGGTCAGCAGCTTGTACGCCAGGTCCCGCTGCTCCCTAAGCCGGCCGCCGGGCAGTACGAGGTCGTGGATGCTCTGCCTGCCCCCCAGAGCGGTCTGGATCGCGTGCTGAGCGGGCACGTTGGCGCACAGCCGCATGTTGGCCAGTATGTCGAGGCCCTCGATGTACGACTTCGCCTGCGCCTTCGGACCCGACACCACCATCCATCCGGAGCGGAACCCCGCCACGCGGTAAGCCTTAGACAGGCCGTTGAACGTCAGGCACAGCACGTCCGGTGCGGCGACCGCGGTGGGCACGTGCTCGGCATCGTCGTAGAGCACCTTGTCGTAGATCTCATCCGAGAGCAGCACTAGATCGTGCCGGCGCGCGAGCTCGGCAATTCCGTCGAGCATTTCGCGCGAGTAGACCGCACCGGTGGGGTTGTTCGGGTTGATAACGACGATCGCCTTCGTGCGCGGCGTGATCTTGGCCGCCAGGTCGTCCAGGTCTGGATACCAATCGGCGGACTCGTCGCACATGTAGTGCACGGCCGTCCCGCCGGAGAGGCTGACTGCGGCCGTCCAGAGTGGGTAGTCCGGGGCAGGGATGAGTACCTCGTCCCCGTCGTCGAGCATCGCCTGCATGGCCATCACGATCAGCTCAGAGACGCCGTTGCCGAGGTAGACGTCGTCCACGTCGATGGCCCTGACGCCGAGCGTCTGGTGATGCTGCACCACTGCACGCCGCGCCGACAGCAGGCCCTTGGAGTCGCAGTATCCCTGCGCCTCGGGCAGGCTCCGGATGACGTCAGTAAGGATCTCGTCCGGAGCGTCGAACCCGAACGGAGCCGGGTTGCCGATGTTGAGCTTGAGAATGCGGTGGCCTTCCTCCTCAAGCCGCTTGGCGTGCTCGAGCACCGGTCCCCGGATGTCGTAACAGACGTTGGCGAGCTTGCGCGACTGGCTGACCTGCATGGTCTACAGGATCGCACTGGGCCCGCCCACGTCGCGCGGCGGTCCACCCACCGGATAGTCGTTGACTCAGTCAAGGAAGTCGGCGACGATGGGCTGATGCCAGCACTGAGCGAGCGGGTTGCCGCGGTGCGGTCGTTCTCCCGCTTCTTCACGAAAGTGATCGGCGTACTGGACGAGGGACTGCTCGACTCGCCGTACTCGCTGACCGAAGCGCGAGTGATCTTCGAGTTGGCTCAGGCGGACGTCAGGGAGGTCGTGACGCTGCGCCGGGCGCTCGGCCTCGACCCGGGCTACCTGAGCCGGATCCTGGCCCGCTTTGAAGCGGACGGGCTGGTCGTCCGCGAACGTTCCGGGATCGACGGCCGCCGGCAGACCGTGTGCCTCACCGAGGCTGGCCGGGAGGTCTTCAGAATGCTGGACGGCCGCTCGGCCGGGCAGGTGAGCCAGCTGCTGAGTGGGCTCACCGACTCCGATCAAAAGCAGGTCGTCGACGCGATGGCCACAATCGAATCGACGCTGGCAGGCCATCAACCGCGGCCGAGCGTCGCACTTCGCACGCTGCGCTCAGGCGACCTGGGCTGGGTTGTCCACCGGCACGGCGTTCTCTATGCCGACGAGTACGGCTGGGACGAGACGTTCGAGGCACTCGTGGCGCAGATCGTCGCCGACTATGCCGCCGCGCACGACCCGCACCGGGAGAACGCGTGGATTGCTGAGCTCGACGGTAGGCCGGTCGGCTGTGTGTTCTGCGTCCGCGGCGACGATGAAGGCACCGCAAAGCTCCGGCTCTTGCTCGTTGAACCGTCCGCTCGGGGCCTCGGCATCGGTGCGAAGCTCGTCGACGAATGTATCCGGTTCGCCCGCAACGCCGGCTATCGGTCCATCACGTTGTGGACGAACGACGTGCTTGTCGCCGCGCGCCGCATCTATCAGCAGGCCGGATTCGAGCTGGTCAAGGAGGAGAAGCATCACAGCTTCGGTCACGACCTGGTCGGCCAGTACTGGTGCCTTGACCTCTGAGATCGCGCTTGACCAGCCAGATAGCCTGGCTCCGTGTCGATCGAGCAGCCCGACAAACGGCCGTCGCCAGAGATCCGTGCGTCCGACGCCGAGCGGGAAGCTGTGGTCGAGCGGCTCTCCGAGCACGCCGCGAACGGCAGGCTGACCCTGGACGAACTCGAACAGCGGATCGGCCTGGCCTACGCCGCGACGGCGCGGGGTGAACTGGCAAAGCTGACCGCAGATCTGCCACAGCAGGCCGCTCCTCCGGCTCGTCGGCTCAAGCCCACGAAGTGGGTCGTCGCGTTCATGGGCGGAGCAGAGAAGAAGGGACGGTGGCGGATCGGCCGTCGCCTGACGTCCGTCGCGTTCATGGGCGGCAACGACATCGACCTGCGGCACGCTGAGATAAACGACGAAGAGGTCACGATCGTCGCCGTGGCCGTGATGGGCGGCATGGACATCTACGTGCCGGACTCGGTTGAAATCCAAGTCGGCGGTTTCGCATTCATGGGCGGCAACGGGGAGCGTGGCAGCACTCGCGCTTCCCGGCCGGGAGCTCCGCGAATCAGGATCCTGGCCTACTCGCTGATGGGCGGGATCGACGTATGGCGGCTGCCGGAGGAAGCGCGCGGTGTGTCGCTCCGGCAGGCCAAGAAACTCGCCAAGGGCGCGCACTAGGCGATCGCTCAGCAGCACGTCCGATTTCCGCTAGTCATTGTCCGGCCGACAGGCGAGAGTAGAGCCATGCTCGACTTCGATGCCTGCTACCGCGCCGTCCACAGCCGTGATGCGCGCTTTGACGGGGTCTTCTTCATCGGCGTGACGTCCACCGGCATCTACTGCCGGCCAAGCTGTCCTGCCGTGACACCCAAGCGGGAGAATGTCCGGTTCTACCGCTCGGCCGCGGAGGCGCAGGCTGCCGGATTCCGGGCGTGCCGGCGATGCCGTCCCGACGTCGCGCCGGGTTCGCCGGAGTGGAACGTCCGCGCCGACCTGGCGGGCCGGGCCATGCGGCTGATCGCTGACGGAACTGTCGAGCGCGAGGGCGTCAGCGGGCTCGCGGCGCGACTGGGCTACAGCGAGCGGCAGATCCACCGGACTCTGGTGGACGAGGTCGGGGCCGGACCGCTGCGGCTGGCCCGCGCACAGCGGTCGCACACCGCGCGCATCCTGCTGGAGACCACGGACCTGCCGGTAACCGAGGTGTGTTACGCGTCGGGGTTCGCGAGCGTGCGGCAGTTCAACGACACCATGCGGGCGATCTACGCGAGTCCTCCGAGCGAGCTGCGTGCCCGGGCCAAGAGCCGCCCCAACCGCGCGCCAGTGCCAGGCGCGATCAATCTGCGGCTCGCCTACCGCCGGCCCGCTGACCTAGGCGGCGTGCTGGACTTCCTCGCGATGCGCGCCATACCTGGCGTCGAGGAGGTCGAGGGACGTACGTACCGCCGAAGCCTGGTATTGCCGCATGCCACCGGCATCGTGGAGCTGACGCCGGCGGACGGATACCTGGCGGTCACGCTGCGGCTGTCCGATCATCGCGATCTCGGCGCGGCTGTCGCGCGGTGTCGCCGCCTGTTCGATCTGGACGCCGATTCGGCGGCAGTCGATGAGGTGCTCGCGGGCGACGAGGCCTTGGCGCCGCTGGTAGCGCGGGCGTCGGGACGCCGGGTTCCCGGCGCGGTGGACGGAGGAGAGATGGCCGTCCGGGCTGTCCTTGGCCAGCAGGTGTCGGTGGCTGCCGCGCGCGGGTTGGCCGGTCGGCTGGTCGCTGAGTACGGCAAACCGCTGGACGCTCCGGTCGGCGGTGTCACGCACGCGTTTCCGACGGCTGACGTGCTGGCCGAGATCGATCCGGCCGAGTTCCCGATGCCGCGTACTCGCCAGCGGACGTTGCATGAGCTCGTGGCCCGCCTGGCGGATGGGCGGTTGCGCATCGACGCCGGGGTCGAGTGGGACGAGACGGAGCGGCAACTGCTGGCCATTCCCGGAATCGGACCCTGGACGGCCGGCTATATCCGAATGCGTGCGCTGGGTGACCCGGACGTGTTTCTGGCCTCCGACCTCGGCGTACGGCAGGGCATGGCGCTGGCCGGGCTGCCCGACGAGCCCCGTGCGGCGGAGGCCGCGGCTGAACGCTGGCGACCCTGGCGCTCGTACGCCCAACTACACGTCTGGAGCCTGCTCGGCAGCCATGACCGCGACTTGTCCGGTCCGCGGCCAGGCATCCCCGCAGGTCGCTGAGTCGTCCGGGCGGACAGCTTGAAAGTAAATAGGAGACAATCATGAATACGACCCGATGGACGATGACCGACAGCCCGATCGGACCGCTGCTGCTTACGGCGGACGACGGGGGGCTGACCCGGCTCTACATGGAAGTGCGATCGCACGGGCCGGCGGACGTCCAGCCGGACTGGCGGCGGGACGACAGCGCGTTCACCGAGGCGTGCCGCCAGCTTGATGAGTACTTCGCAGGTGAACGCACGGAGTTCGAGCTACCGCTCAACCCGGCCGGCACGCCGTTCCAGCTGACCGTGTGGGACGCGCTGAAGACGATCCCGTACAGCGAGATCCGCAGCTACGGCGAGATCGCCGAGCAGATAGGCCGTCCGGGCGCGGCGCGCGCCGTCGGCCTGGCGAATGGTCGGAACCCGATTTCGATCGTCGTCCCGTGCCACCGCGTCATCGGGGCGTCTGGCGCCCTGACGGGCTATGGCGGCGGGCTGGAACGCAAGCAGCACCTGCTCGACCTCGAGGCTCGGATATCCGCGGGCCAGCCAACCCTCTACGCCTGACCTCACGAGGCGAAGTCGGCTGGGCGCGTCCCGCTGTAGATACCTCGTCGCGACTGGGAAGCTGCCCCGAAGGGTTGGAGCAGTTTCCCAGCCTCTGAGGCGGGCAGTCCCTGGGAGGGCGCTGAGGGGGCTTCCCAACGGCCGCCCTTCTGCAGACCAGCCGCAATCGACGGAAGCGGCTCTCAATCCCGGGTGAGGGCTAAGCCCGAGGCGCGGCAGCCCTACTTGAGGAGGCCTGCG
>JASLBX010000095.1 GCA_030146385.1 Jiangellaceae bacterium
ATGGTGGTCTTCGACCTGATTCTGCTCAACGTTCGGGTCAAGCGTGAGATCCGCAAGCGCTTCCCCGACGACACCAAAAAGGGCCACGGACTGTACGCGATCGCCCGCGCCACACAGATCCGCAGGCTGCGCCTGCCAAAGCCCAACGTCCGGCCTGGAGACACCGTATGAGCACAGCCGCCGCTCGCGAGCCGATCGGCGCGGACGAGTTGTTCATCCGCCCTCTGTCGTACGGCGAGCCTGTCGTCCGAGCACTCGAATCCGAGCTCCAGCAGGAGTACGTCAACCGGTACGGCGACCAGGACGAGACGCCGATCGACGACGGCCAGTTCGATCCGCCCGAGGGCCTGTTCCTGGTCGGCTTCGTCGGTTCGGAGCCGGTGGCGTCCGGCGGGTTCCGGCGGCATGAGGACGGGGTGGCCGAGATCAAGCGGATGTATGTCGTGGAAGACCACCGCGGCATCGGGCTGGCCCGCCGCATGCTCGCCGAGCTGGAGTCCCGGGCCGCCCAGGCTCGATACAGCCGCGCAGTGCTCGTGACGGGGCTGGCCCAACCAGAGGCGATCGCGCTCTACCAGTCCAGCGGCTACACCGCGATCGAGCCGTTCGGCCAGTACAAGGACTCCGACCTGGTCCGCTGCTTCGGCAAGGACCTGTGAACCTCACTCCGGGCTGAGGCTCATCGGGCCGTAAACCATACGGCCGTCCTCGTGCAGCGACACTGACGCGATGCCTTCCTCCGCCAGCGTCTCCCAGGTCTGACCAAGCCAGGTCTCCGCGTCGGCCTGGGTGCTGAACCGTCCGGGATCCGGGCCCTCGACGGCTTCACCGTCAGCGCCGTAGTACTGCCACGTCCACGCCATGCCGTGGAGATTATCGCCCACGGCCCATAGCAGCGTCACGGAACACGACCAGAACCCGCGTCATAATCGCCGCCCCTGGTGCGTCCTGTCCTATGAGGGGCGAGACCGTCCGTGCCGCGCGAGGGGTCGGCACGGGCGGCGCCCCGAATCATCGCGGCCCGTATCCTTCGAGATCGTGCAGGCAGCCAACGAATCCCTCGACATCCCCGCGATCGCCGCCCGGATCCCACTGCCGGACGAATCGACTCGGCGGGCAGCGCACGCACTGGTGGACGCCCGCGCCGGTCTTGGCCGGCTCGGCGAGGTGGCGGTGTGGCTCGCCGCCGTTCAAGGACGCAGCCCGGCGGCGCCGTTCGAGCGAATTCGGGTCGTCACCCTTCCGATGCCCGAGGCCGCACAGCCCGACGCCGTCGCGCTGGACGTACCCGACGAAGCCGAACACGCCTTCCGGGCCGGCATGGCGGCGGCGGACGCGGAGATCGACAGCGGGACCGACCTGCTCGTCCTCACCGGCGGCCAGGACCTGGTACCGGCCACGGCTCTCGTGGCGCTGCTGGCCGGTAAGGACGTCGCGTCGGTCGTAGGGCACCGACCGGGCATGGACGACCGGGACTGGATGCGCGTGTGCGCCGACGTCCGCGACACCGCGCGCCGCGGCCGGCCGCATACCGGCGAGCTCGCCACCCTGCTGGCCGCCTTGCCCGCGCCGGAGGTCGCGGCTGCGGCAGGCGTCATCGCCGGCTCCGCGGCACGGCGCACACCGGTGTTGATCGACGATCTCGTGCCGGCCACCGCCGCTCTGGTGACGCAGCGGATCAGCTACCGGACGGGCCGCTGGCTGGCCGCGACCCAGCGAACCACCGACCCCGGGCACGCCGCAGCCCTCGAGCGGCTCCGGCTCACGCCGCTGCTCGACTACGGCACGGCCGGCGGGCACGGCCTCGGCGCGCAGCTGGCCGTCCCTCATATCCAGGTGGCCGCGCAGCTGCTGAGCGGCTAGGAGGCACCCTCTAGCGAGTCGAAGGCTGTACGAACGGCGGCTTGACGACCTCGAACTCTTCGGCGCGCCCACGCACGTCCACCTCGACCGTCGTGCCGTCCTTCACCTGGGGCGGCAGCAGAGCCAGGCCGATGCCCTTGCGCAGAGTCGGGGAGAACGTCCCCGAGGTGACCAACCCGGCGTCCGCCCCGTCGATCCGCACCGCCATGCCGGGCCGTGGAATGCCGCGCCCGGCCGCGACGAGCCCACGCAGCCGCCGCCGCGGGCCTGCCTCCTTCTCCGCGAGCAGCGCCTCGCGTCCCCAGAACGCGGGCTTGCTCCAGCCGACCGCCCAGCCGGCTCGAGCCTGGTTTGGCGTGATCTCCAGGGACAGGTCCTGGCCGTGCAAGGGGTAGCCCATCTCGGTGCGCAGGGTGTCGCGAGCCGCGAGCCCACACGGCGCGATGGCGTACGGATCACCGGCCGCCAGCAACGCGTCCCACACCGGGCCGGCGTCAGGCGCGGGAATCACCAGCTCGTAGCCGCGCTCGCCGGTGTATCCGGTGCGGCAGACGGTCAGCCGCACCGACGCGAACTCCGCCTCGGTGAATGACATGTAGTCGTGCTCGACCGGTAATCCGATCGCGGTCAGGACCTCGTCACTGCTCGGCCCCTGCACGGCGATGATCGCGTAGTCCTTGTGGGCGTTGCGGACCTCTACGCCCTCCGGCGCCGCGGCGGCCAGCCGGCGGACCACCTCGGCGTTGTTGGCCGCGTTCGGAATGAGCAGCAGGTCCTCGTCCGACCGTAGGTAGACGATCAGGTCGTCCACCACTCCCCCGGATTCGTCGCAGCACATCGTGTACTGCGCCTTGCCCGGCTTAATCTTGTCCAGCGAATTTGTCAGACAGGCGTCCACGAAGCCGCGCGCGCCGGGGCCGGCAACAGTCGCCTTGCCGAGGTGGCTGACGTCGAAGACGCCGACACGTTGGCGGACGGCGGTGTGTTCCTCCATCACTCCGACGTACTGCAACGGCATCTCCCAGCCGCTGAACTCGGCGAACTTGGCGCGCAGGGCTTCGTGCCGCTCGTGTAGCGGGCTTCGGCGGAGAGCGTCGTCGGTCACAGCACGTCACCCTAGCCGTCGCCGAACCGGCCTCGCCCCTCGCGACCGCGGCAGCGGTCAAGGGCGCGTAACATCGCCCGGGACACCGAGAGCGCCCACGTCCAAGGAGAGTCGTGACAACCCTGACCTTGTCCTCTGCTGATCCGACCGGCCTCAAGGTCGACGCCATCGTCGTCGGAATCGCTAAAGGGAACGGTGCGCCGGCTCTGCTTGCGGGGGCCGAGCGGGTCGACGCCGCGCTCGACGGCTCGCTCGCGACCATACTCGAGCAGCTGGGTGCCACCGGCAAGGCGGACGAGGTGACGAAGCTACCCACCGGCAAGGCCGCCAAGGCTCCCGTCGTGGTGGCCGTCGGTGTGGGTCCCCTCGATGGCGACGGCCCGACACTCGAGGCAGTGCGGCGCGCCGCCGGAGCCGCGGCCCGGTCGCTGAAGGGCACGGAGTCCGCCGCGTTCGCGCTGCCTGCCAACGGGCCTGAGCTGCTCGGCGCGGTCGCCGAGGGCGTGCTGCTCGGTGCATACAGCTTCGACGAGTACAAGACCAACGGCGAGGCCAAGCCGCCGCTCGCCGCCGCCACCATCGTCGGGCCTGGCGCCAAGGCCAAGGCCACCAGGAACGCGGTCGGCCAGGCCGAGGTCGTCGCAGACGCCGTCAACAAGGCCCGTGACTGGATCAACATCCCGCCGCGCGACCTGCCGCCCGCCGAGCTCGCCGCGGCGGCCGTCAAGTACGCCAAGGGGGTCAAGGTCGACATCGACGTGCTCGACGAGAAAGCCCTCGCCAAGGGCGGCTACGGTGGAATCGTCGGCGTCGGGCAGGGCTCGACCCGCCCGCCGCGCCTGGTCCGGATCAGCTACAAGCCGGCTCGGGCCAGCAAGCACGTCGCGTTCGTCGGCAAGGGCATCACTTTCGACTCCGGTGGCCTGTCGCTCAAGCCGAGCGATGCGATGGTGACGATGAAGTCCGACATGAGCGGCGCTGCGGCCGTCCTCACGGCGATGGTTGCAATCGCGAAGCTGGCGCCGAGGGTCGCCGTCACCGCGTACGCAGCTCTCGCTGAGAACATGCCGTCCGGCAGCGCTCAACGGCCGTCGGACGTGCTCACCATCTACGGCGGCAAGACTGTCGAGGTGCTCAACACCGACGCCGAGGGGCGCCTGGTGATGGCGGACGCACTTGCCCGGGCCAGCGAGGACGAGCCCGACCTCATCGTCGACGTGGCCACGCTGACCGGCGCCTGCGTCATCGCGCTCGGCAAACGGGTCTCGGGAATCATGTCCAACGACGACGACCTGCTCACGCGGCTGCACCGCACATCCGAACGGGCCGGTGACGCGATGTGGCCGCTGCCGCTGCCCGGCGAGCTACGCGAAAAGCTCGACTCCCCGGTCGCCGACATCGCGAACATCGGCGAGCGCTGGGGTGGGGCACTCTCGGCCGGTGTGTTCCTCAAGGAGTTTGTCGGCGAGGGCATCAAGTGGGCCCACCTCGACATCGCCGGGCCGGCGTTCAACGACGGATCGCCGTACGGCTACACCCCGAAGGGCGGTACGGGCGCTGCCGTGCGAACTCTCGTCCAGATCGTGCAGGACGCCGAGGCCGGCCTGCTGCCGTGAGCCGGGGCGTCGCTCTGGTTCGGCGGCCGAGCCGCCGGATCGCCGAGGGCATCGTCACGCACATCGACCGGCAGCCCGTGGACGCTGGACTCGCCGAGCGCCAGCACGAGGCGTACCGCGCGGCTCTCGCCGGCGTCGGATGGGACGTCACCGAGGTTCCGCTTGCGGACGAGCACCCAGACTCGGTGTTCGTCGAGGACACCGTGGTGGTCTGCGGCGACCTTGCGGTGCTGACCAATCCGGAAGCTCCGGCGCGGCGTGGCGAGGTCGCCGGTACCGAGGCGGCCGTGCGCCAGCTCGGCCTGGTCATCGCGCGCATCGAGCCGCCCGGAACGCTGGACGGCGGGGACGTCCTTCAGGTGGGACGCGCGGTGTACGTGGGCGTCGGCGGCCGGACGAACCAGGCCGGGGTGGTGCAACTGCGCCACCACCTGGCACAGCGTGGACGCGAGGTGGTCGCCTTGCCGTTGAGCGACGTCCTGCACCTGAAGTCCGCGGTGACCGCCCTGCCGGACGGGACGCTGCTTGCCCTACCGGACCTGTTCGATACCAGTGCCATGCCGGCCGTGCACCCGGTGACCGAGGAGGCGGGCTGCCATGTCGTGCCGCTGGGCGGTGACGACGTCTTGATCGCCGCCTCGGCGCCGCGGACCGCCGAATGGCTAGAGTCGCGCGGCTACCGGCCCGTCGCCGTGGACATCAGCGAGTTCGAGAAGCTCGAAGGCTGCGTGACCTGCCTGTGCGTGCTGATTTCTTAATGATCGAAGTGACGTTCTAGCCGGGTATCCGGCTCGCTCCACATTGATCAAAAAGATTCGCGCCGTTGACGCTGAGTCCAGGCCCGCATCCGCGGCGGATAACCCACGACCTGGGCGTCATAGACCGGAATCTCCAGCTTGCGGGCCAACTCCTCGGCCGCCTTGGGGTCCTTGACCCGCCGCCGCGTCCACTCACCATCGTGTGCGACGAGGACCACCGTGGTGGAGGTCATGGTGGTGGCCGGTTCGACGTAGGCCTCGACACCCTGCCGACTCTTGGCAAACTCCTTAAGATGCGCCGTGTCGGCGCTGTCCGCCGCCCGATCCAGGCTCCCCTCCGGGCCCCTGGTCTTCCGCCTGCCGAACAACCGCATCGCAACCTCCGCGACCAAGATTACGTAATGAGAAAGCGCACTCGCCCACCCGGGCCGTCCGGGCACCGACTGGGCAAAGAGTGGAAAGATACGGTACGCGAGGCCGTGATCCGGCCATCCGATCCGACACAAGGAGCGAGACTCCCGTGGCGAACAACGCTGAAGGGTCCACCAGTTTCGACATCGTCGTCCTCGGCGGCGGCAGCGGAGGCTACGCGTGCGCACTGCGCGCGGCCGAGCTCGGCATGTCCGTCGCGCTGATCGAGAAGGACAAGGTCGGGGGAACCTGCCTGCACTACGGCTGCATCCCGACCAAGGCACTCCTGCATGCCGCAGAGGTCGCCGACGCGGCCCGCGACTCGGCCCAGTTCGGCGTCCAGACAACGCTCGACGGCATCGATGTCGCGGGAGTCAACTCGTACAAGGACGGCGTGGTCGCCCGCCTGTTCAAGGGGCTGCAGGGGCTGATCAAGGCCCGCAAGATCACCCTGGTCGAGGGCTCCGGACGGCTCGTCGCGCCGAACACGGTCGAGGTCGATGGCAACCGGTATGAGGGACGGCACGTCGTGCTGGCCACCGGGTCGTACGCGAAGACCCTGCCCGGCCTCGAGCTGGACGGCGAGCGGATCATCTCCAGCTACGAAGCGCTGATGCTCGATCGGGTGCCGTCGTCCGTCGTCGTGCTGGGCGGCGGAGTCATCGGCGTCGAGTTCGCCAGCGTGTGGCGCTCGTTCGGTGCCGAGGTGACGATCGTCGAGGCGCTTCCCCGGCTGGTACCGGGTGAGGACGAGGACGTGTCGAAGGCGGTCGAGCGGGCCTTCCGCAAGCGCGGCATCGAGTTCCAGACCAGCACGCCGTTCAAGGGGGTCGAGAAGTCCGACTCCGGCGTGCGGGCAACGCTCGAGTCCGGCGACGCGCTCGAGGCCGATCTGATGCTCGTCGCCGTCGGACGCGGCGCGGTGACCGAAGGGCTCGGTTACGAGGAAGCCGGCGTCACACTCGACCGAGGCTTCGTGCCGACTGACGACCGGTTCCGCACGAACGTCGCCGGGGTGTACGCGATCGGCGACATCGTGCCCGGTCTGCAGCTGGCCCACCGCGGCTTCCAGCAAGGCATATTCGTGGCCGAGGACATCGCCGGGCTCGATCCCGTGCCGTTCGACGACTCAGGCATCCCGCGGGTCACGTATTGCGACCCAGAGGTCGCCTCGGTCGGCCTGTCCGAGGCGGCCGCCGCCGAGACGCACGGCGCCGACAACGTCGAGACGACCAGGTACGACCTCGGAGGAAACGGCAAGAGCCAGATCCTCAAGACGCAGGGCTTCGTCAAGGTCGTCCGGCTCAAGGGCGACCGGGTGCTGGGCGTGCACATGGTCGGGGCCCGGGTTGGCGAGCTTGTGGCCGAAGCCCAGCTGATCTACAACTGGGAGGCGCTGCCCGACGACGTCGCCCAGCTCGTCCACGCCCACCCGACGCAGAGCGAGGCGCTCGGCGAAGCGCACCTGGCCCTCGCCGGTAAGCCCCTGCACGCCCACAGTTAACTGGCATGCTTCAGTAGGCTCTGATCCTCGAAGAAAGTCGAAAGGACGACGACGATGGCGACCTCCGTCACACTGCCCGCGCTCGGTGAAAGCGTCACCGAGGGGACAGTGACTCGTTGGCTCAAGCAGCCCGGTGAGGAGGTTCAGGCGGACGAGCCGCTGCTCGAGATCTCCACCGACAAGGTCGACACCGAGATCCCGTCCCCTGTGGCCGGCACCCTTCTCGAGATCAAGGTCCAGGAGGACGAGACGGTCGAGGTCGGTGCCGAGCTCGCCGTCATCGGTGACGCGTCAGAAGCGGGTGGAGAAGCGGCCGCCCCCGCCGGCGAGGAGAAGCCCGCCGACACGGACGAACCCCTCCTCGAGGAGCGCGAGCAGAAGGAGGAACCGGCGGCCGAAGAGCATCCCGCCGAGGAGCCAGCTCAGGAGCCCGCCGACCAGCCGCAAGCCACCGAAGAGCCGGCTCAAGAGCAGCAGCCCGCGCAGGCACCTGCCGCGCAGCAGGCCGAAGCACCCTCCGGCGAGGGCACACCCGTCACCCTTCCCGCACTCGGCGAGAGCGTCACGGAGGGCACCGTCACGCGCTGGCTCAAGCAGGTGGGCGACACCGTCGAGGTCGACGAGCCGCTGCTGGAGATCTCCACCGACAAGGTCGACACCGAGATCCCGTCGCCGGTGGCCGGCACCGTCCTGGACATCAAGGTCGCCGAGGACGAGACGGTCGAGGTCGGCGCAGAGCTTGCCATCATCGGCGCGGAGGGCGCGGCACCGGCGGCCGAGCAGCCGCCCCAGGAGGCCGAGCCAGAGGCGCAGCCGGAACCCGCCCAGGCCGAGACACCCCTTGAGGAAGAGGTGCAGGAGCGCGCCGCCGCTGAGGCGCAGTCCGCCGAGAAGGCCGAGCCCAAGGAAGAAGAACGGCCCGCGCCGGCCCAGCCGGCCGCACCCGCCGAACAGCCCGCACCCGCCAAGCCGGCACCGGCCGCGGCGCCATCCGGCGACGGCGCTCCGTACGTGACGCCGCTGGTTCGCAAGCTGGCAGCTGAGCACGACGTGGACCTGTCCACGCTCACCGGCACCGGTGTGGGGGGACGAATCCGCAAGCAGGACGTCCTCGCCGCCGCTGAAGCCGCGGAGCAGCCGGCCGCACCTGCAGAAGCACCGGCCGCGGCCGAGCCGGCCGCGCCAGCCGCCCCAACTCCGTCGGTGGAGCCGAGCCCGCTGCGCGGCAAGACCGAGAAGCTCAGCCGTATTCGCAAGGTCATCGCCCAGCGAGTCCACGAGTCCCTGCAGAACACCGCCCAGCTCACCACGGTGGTGGAGGTCGACGTCACGGCGATCGCCAAGCTCAGGGAGCAGGCCAAGCGGTCGTTCGAGCAGAGTGAGGGCGTCAAGCTCTCATTCCTGCCGTTCTTCGCCAAGGCCGCGATCGAGGCGCTCAAGGCGCACCCGAAGGTCAACGCCACCATTGACATGGAGGCCGGCGAGGTCACCTACCACGACACCGAGAACCTCGCGCTGGCCGTCGACACCGACCGCGGCCTGATGGTGCCGGTGATCCACAACGCCGGCGACCTCAACATCGCCGGGCTCGCGAAGCGCATCGCTGACCTCGCACAACGCACGCGCGACAACAAGCTGAAGCCGGACGAGATCTCGGGCGGGACGTTCACCCTCACCAACACCGGCAGCCGCGGCGCGTTGTTCGACACGCCGATCTTCTTCGAGCCGCAGGTGGCGATCCTGGGCACCGGGACGGTCGTCAAGCGCCCGGTCGTAGTCAACACCGACCTCGGTGAGACGATCGCGATCCGGCACATGATGTACCTCGCACTCAGCTACGATCATCGCCTGATCGACGGTGCCGACGCGGCGCGGTTCCTCACCGCCATCAAGCAACGACTCGAAGCCGGCCAGTTCCAGGGTGATCTCGGCGGCTGAAATCGGGCAAGATATCCGGCATGCGCGTTGCGATCACTGGCTCGAGTGGACTGATCGGCACCGCGCTGTGCGGGTCGCTCACCGCGGATGGTCACGAGGTCGTCCGGCT
>JASLBX010000346.1 GCA_030146385.1 Jiangellaceae bacterium
ATCTCGACCACCAGTTCGTCGTGCACCTGCAGCAGGACGCGGGACCGCATGCCCTCAGAGCGCAACGCCCTGTCGACGTTGATCATCGCGACTTTGATGATGTCGGCGGCCGAGCCCTGAATCGGCGCGTTGAGCGCCATCCGCTCGGCCATCTCGCGTCGCTGCCGGTTGTCGCTGGTGAGGTCCGGCAGGTACCGGCGCCGGCCGAGCATCGTCTCGGTGTACCCGGCCATCCGGGCCCGGTCGACGACCTCACGGAGGTAGTCGCGCACTCCGCCGAAGCGCTCGAAGTACTCGTCCATCAGTTCCTTGGCTTCGGCGGTATCGACTCCGAGCTGGCGGGACAAACCGAACGCGGACAGACCGTAGGCAAGCCCGTAGTTCATCGCCTTGATCTTCGCGCGCTGAGCGCCGGTGACCTCGCCGGCCTCGACCCCGAACACGCGTGCCGCGGTCGCCGCGTGGAAGTCCATGCCCGACTCGAACGCCGAGATCAGCCCCTCGTCCTCAGACAGGTGCGCCATGATCCGCATCTCGATCTGGCTGTAGTCGGCCGACATCAGGGCTTCGTACTCAGGACCGACGATGAACGCCTCGCGGATCCGCCGGCCCTCGTCTGTCCGGATCGGGATGTTCTGGAGGTTCGGTTCGGTGGACGACAGCCGCCCGGTCGCCGCGATCATCTGGTTGAACGTTGTGTGGATTCGCCCGTCGGCCCCGATGGACTTCAGCAACCCCTCCACCGTCACCCGAAGCCGGGACGCGTCACGGTGCCGCAGCAGCGCCTCGAGGAAGGGATGCGCAGTCTTGGAGTACAGCTCGGCCAGCGCATCGGCGTCCGTCGTGTAGCCGGTCTTGGTGCGCTTGGTCTTCGGCATGTTCAGCTCTTCGAAGAGCACGACCTGCAGCTGCTTGGGCGACCCGAGGTTGACCTCGTGCCCGATCGCAGCGTAGGCGTCGTCGGCGGCCCGCTTGACCGCATCGGCGAACGACGCCTCGAGCGCCTCCAGGTGATCGGAGTCGACGGCGATGCCCGCGCGCTCCATCTCCGCCAAGACGCCGACCAGCGGCAGCTCCACCTCGTCCAACAGCTGGCGGCCACCGCGCTTGACCAGTTCGTCGTCCAGCGCGCGGGCCAGCTCGAGCACGGCGCGCGCCCGAACCGCCTCGGCCTCGCCGAGCTGCTCCTCGTCCATCCCGTCGAGGGAGAGTTGCTGGGCACCACTGTCGTCGCCGTCGATGCGGAGCTCGCGTCCCACGAACCGCAGCGCGAGGTCCGCCAGGTCGTACGAGCGCTGGCCGGGCAGGGCGATGAATGCAGACAGCGCCGTGTCAGCCGCCAGGCCGGCCACCGGCCAGCCGCGCGCCGCCAGCGCATGCAGCGGGCCCTTGGCGTCGTGGAGCACCTTCGGCCGGTCAGCGTCGGCGAGCCACGCGGCCACCGCCGCGTCGTCCTCGGGTGTCAGCTCGGCTGCCTCGAACCACGCGCCGGCTCCGCCCGCCGTGGCGACCGCGACCTCCGTGACGTCGCCGGTGCCTCCGCCCCACGTGCCGCGCACAGAGACACCGACCGGCTCGGCGCCCGCGTTCGCCGCCAGCCAGGGTGCGACTTCGCCGGCGCCGAGGTGAACCACATCGAGCTCGAAGCCCTCCTCGGCTTCGGGAGTCGCCGACTCGAGCGCCTCGTACAGCCGGTCGCGCAACACTCGGAACTCGAGCGAGTCGAAGATCTGGTGGACCTCCTCACGGTTCCAGGCCTGCCGCGCGAGGTCGTCCACCCGGGCGTCGAGCGGCACGTCACGCACCAGTTCGGTGAGCTGCCGGTTGGTAAGCACCTGCCCCAGGTGGGCGCGCAAGGCATCGCCCGCCTTGCCCGGCACTTCGTCGACGCGAGCGGCCAGCTCGTCCAGGGAGCCGAACTCGACCACCCACTTCGCGGCCGTCTTCTCCCCCACTCCGGGGATCTTGGGGAGGTTGTCGGACGGGTCGCCCCGTAGTGCCGCGAAGTCGGGGTACTGGACCGGCGACAGGCCGTACTTCTCCCTGACCGCCTCGGGTGTCATCCGCGTCAGGTCGGAGACTCCGCGCCTCGGGTACAGCACCGTCACCCGGTCGCTCACCAGCTGAAAGGTGTCGCGGTCGCCGGTCAGGACGAGGACGTCCAACCCCTCGGCCTCGGCCTGCGACGTCAAGGTCGCGATGATGTCGTCTGCCTCGTACCCGTCCTTCTCGATCGACGGGATCCGCAGCGCCCGAAGCACGTCCTTGACCAGATCGATCTGGCCGGCGAACTCCGGCGGCGAGGTCGTCCGGTTCGCCTTGTACTCCGCAAACGCCTCGGTGCGGAACGTCTGCCGCGAGACGTCGAACGCCACGGCGGCGTGTGTGGGCTGCTCGTCGCGAAGGACGTTGATCAGCATCGAGGTGAACCCGTAGACACCCTCGGTGTGCTGGCCGGTCGTCGTGACCATGTTGGCGTCCTTCAACGCATAGAACGCGCGGTACGCCAGCGAATGGCCGTCGAGCAGGAGCAGTCGCGGAGCGGAGGTCGATTCAGCCACGGGCGCCACCATAGTCTCCTGCTATGACAGACTCTGGAACGAGCATGTCGTTCGACGACCAGGACGACATCCTGGCTCAACTGCCGCCCGCGGCACTGCACGACCGCATGGGCATCGAGATCCTCGAAGCCCGTCCAGAGAGAGTGGTGGGACGGATGCCGGTCGAAGGGAACACGCAACCGTACGGGCTGCTGCACGGTGGCGCCTCCTGCGTCCTGGCCGAAGGGGTCGGCTCGTTTGCGGCCGCCATGCATGCGTTCCCGGATCGGATAGCGGTCGGCGTCGACATCAACGCCACGCACCACCGGTCCGTGCGTACGGGCTACGTCACCGGCGTTGCCGTCCCGGCCCACTTGGGACGGCAGACCGCAAGCTACGAGGTGGTGATCTCTGATGATGAGGGACGGCGAGTCTGCACCGCTCGGATTACCTGCTTGTTGCGTCCCGCTTGACCAGCCGTATGACACAGATCCGCGAGTCTCGCGCACGTATGAAACAGGTATCGGAAAGGAAACATCGGGCACTCCGATGGCGGTCCTGCACTCAAGGGCCGCTATGCTCGCCCAGCATCGAACCTGTGGCGTGCCTCGGACGAGCAGCGTCGCCGCCGCGCGAACATAGACCGGAAGGTAGTCAACACGTGCGCACCCTCAGCAAGGCCGTGTTGGGGCTGCTGGCCATTTTCGCGGTGGCCCTCCTCGGCGCCGCGCCAGCGCTGGCGCAGGACGAAGCAGACGAGACCATCGGTGGCGTGATCCGGCACGACCGGGAGCCCGTCGAAGGCGTGACCATCACCGTCGCCGAGTCGGACGGTACAGAGGTCGACTCCGCGGAAACGGATGAAGAGGGTCGCTGGCGCATTCCAGTGCCCTCACCGGGCGAATACGTCGTGACCCTCGACGTTTCGACGTTGCCGGAGGGCGTCCCGCCACCTGGTGAGCCAGAGCTCACCACGAACGTCGCAGGGTCCCAGAACCGCACTGTCGCGTTCCGGCTCGGCGAGCGCGGCGGCGAACCCGCACCGAGACCGACGGAACAGGAGCAGCCGGACGCTCCCGCCGATGCCCCTGGCGATGCGCCTGCAGAAGTCGATCCCGAAGCAGAGGCGCTCGAGGAGCCGGGTGGCACCGAGACCGCACGCCCCGCCCAGATCTGGCAGCTGGTAAGCAACGGCCTGCGGTTCGGCCTGATCCTCGGCGTGGCATCGCTAGGCCTGTCCCTCATCTTCGGCACCATCGGCCTGGTCAACTTCTCGCATGGTGAGCTCGTGGCATTCGGCGCCATCACGGCCTGGTTCCTCAACATCAGCGCGGGCATCCACCTCCTGTGGGCGGGGCTCATCACGGTCGTTATCGCCGCAATCTTCGGGTGGGCACAGGACCTGGCGTTCTGGCGACCTTTGCGGAACCGCGGCACCGGAATGATCACTATGATGATCATATCGGTGGGTGTGCTGCTGTTCCTCCGGTTCTTCTACCTGTTCGTATTCGGCGGCGAGCGCGATCAGTACAGGCAGTTCGTGATCCAGTCCGCGGTGGCGATCGGCCCGTTCCGCTGGGCTCCGCGCGACCTGTGGATCATGGGCATCTCGGCGACGATCATGATCGCGGTCAGCCTCGTCCTGCTGAAAACTCGTGCCGGCAAAGCGGTCCGTGCCGTCTCTGACAACCCGGCGCTGGCCGCGTCGTCGGGCATTCACGTCGACCGGGTCGTGACCAATGTATGGGTCGTGGGCACGGCACTGGCCGGACTCGCCGGCATCCTGTTCGGCCTCATCCAGTCGGTCGACTACCTGATGGGCGTGCGCATCCTGCTCCTGATATTCGCTGCCGTCATTCTCGGAGGGTTGGGCACGGCGTGGGGAGCGATGCTCGGCGGAATACTCGTCGGATTACTCATCGAGGTTTCCACAATGGTGATCCCGCCGGAGATGAAGAACGCCGGCGCGCTGGCCATCCTGGTGATCATTCTTCTCGTTCGTCCGCAGGGCCTTCTCGGCCGACGCGAGCGAGTGGGCTGAGCGGAGAAGGAGAGATAAGGCATGGACTGGGGATTCATTCTCGAGGTCTCGGCCCGCTCCCTCGTGGGTCAGGAGGCGATCGTCTACGCCCTCGCGGCGATCGGGCTCAATGTGCAGTTCGGCTACACCGGCCTGCTCAACTTCGGGCAAGCGGCGTTCGCTGCGATCGCCGGCTACGGCCTGGCGTCGATGGTTGCCACGTTCGGCCTGCCGTTCTGGCTTGGCATCGTCGTCGGACTGGCAGGAGCGTTGGTTCTCGCGATGCTGCTCGGCATCCCGACCCTCCGCCTGAGAGCCGACTACCTGGCAATCGTGACCATCGCCGCATCCGAGATCGTCCGGCAGATATTCCGGTCATCGACGTTGCGAGACACCTTCGGTGGCTCCGACGGTCTTACTGGATTCACTTCCACCTTCTTCGACCTCAACCCGTACAGCGAGAGCGTCGGATTCGGGCCCTGGACGTACAGCTCGCGCACGGCGTGGGTGCTCACCGTCGGGTGGATTCTCGTGCTGCTCTCCTGCCTGGTGGTGTGGGCCCTCATGCGCAGCCCATGGGGCCGGGTGCTCAAAGCCATCCGTGAGGACGAGGACGCCGTGCGGAGCCTCGGCAAGAACGTCTACTCCTACAAGATGCAGTCGCTCGCGCTCGGTGGCACGTTCGGTGCGCTTGCCGGATTCATGTTCTCGATCGCCAACGCGGCCATCCAACCGGACCTGTACCACCCGACGTTCACGTTCTTCGCGTACACGATCCTGATTCTCGGCGGCGCCGCTCGTGTGTTCAGCCCGGTCGTCGGCGCGATGATTTTCTGGTTCCTGCTCCAGTTCATCCAACTCGCGCTTTCCAACGCGATTCGCGCGGACATCTACCCGATCAATTTGATCAGCCAAACGCAGACCAGCGCGGTACGTTTCATGATCGTCGGATTGATACTCATCCTGCTGTTGGTCTTCCGGCCGCAGGGTATCTTCGGAAATCGAAAGGAGCTTGTGTTCGATGTCCGCTGAGGTCCCCGACGAGCCCCTTACTCGCGCGGACGCGGGTGAGATGCCTGAGCTCGATGAGACGATCGTCGCCACGCCGAAGAAGGACGCCGCACTTGCGGCTTTCGCCGACGTGCCGCACGAGCCGGGCGCACCGAAGCCAGAGCCGATTCTCAAGGCCGACGGCGTCGTCCGGCGGTTCGGCGGTCTGGTCGCGGTCGACGTCGACCACCTAGAGGTCCAGCGTGGCTCCATCACCGCCCTTATTGGCCCCAACGGTGCCGGCAAGACCACCCTGTTCAACGTCCTCACCGGATTCGACCGGGCCGACCATGGCTCGTGGACCTTCGAGGACCGCAAGCTGGAGGGCACGCCCGCCTACCGCGTCGCCCGCGGTGGCATGGTGCGCACCTTCCAGCTGACCAAGGCTCTGTCCCGGTTGACCGTCATCGAGAACATGCGCCTCGGTGCCACCGGCCAGCGTGGCGAGCGGATGTGGCGCGCGATGTTCGGTTGGCTCTGGAACAAGCAGGAGCGAGAGATCACCGAGCGCGCCGAGGAGCTGCTCGCGCGGTTCAAGCTCGACCACATGCGCGACGAGTACGCAGGATCGCTCTCCGGCGGCCAGCGTAAGCTGCTGGAGATGGCGCGAGCGCTCATGGTCCGGCCAGAGATGGTCATGCTGGACGAGCCCATGGCGGGCGTCAACCCGGCCCTAACCCAATCACTGCTCCGGCATGTCAACGACCTGCGCGAGCAGGGCATGACCGTCGTGTTCGTGGAACATGACATGGACATGGTGCGCGACATCTCCGACTGGGTCGTCGTCATGGGCGAAGGAAAGATCATCGCGGAAGGTCCACCGGAATCGGTGATGTCCGATGCGCGTGTGATCGACGCCTACCTGGGCGCCCACCACGATGAGACACTCGCTGAGAAGAAGGTCGCCGCAGAGCGTGGCGACCAGGAGGTGTAGCCATGACTACTCCGGGCGCTCACGACGACGTCCACGACCGCAGCGTCCACATGAAGGAAGCTGAAGGCGCGTTGCTGCGGGTGGACGAGTTGGTGGCCGGTTACGTCCCCGAAGTGGACATCCTCACCGGTTGCGACTTCTACTGCCGTGAAGGCGAGATCGTCGGCATCATCGGTCCCAACGGGGCTGGCAAGTCGACCCTGGTCAAGGCGGTGTTCGGCTTGGTTAAGGTCCGCAAGGGCTTGGTCACCCTGCGCGGCGAGTCGATCACCTCTGACCGGGCGGATGAACTAGTACGTAAGGGCGTCGGCTATGTCCCGCAGATCAACAACGTCTTCCCCAGTCTCACCATCGAGGAGAACCTCGAGATGGGGATCTACCACGAGCCGAAGAAGTTCAACGAGCGGTTCGAGTTCGTGGGCAGCCTGTTCCCAGCGCTCGCGGACCGGCGCAAGCAGCGTGTGGGCTCGCTCTCCGGTGGCGAACGCCAGATGGTTGCCATGGGGCGGGCGCTGATGGCCCAGCCGTCGGTCATCCTGCTCGACGAGCCATCGGCCGGGCTGTCCCCATTCCTGCAGGACGAAGTGTTCCTGCGCACCCGAGAGATCAACCGGGCCGGCGTGTCGGTCGTCATGGTTGAGCAGAACGCCCGCCGCTGCCTGCAGATCTGCGACCGCGGCTACGTGCTCGACCAGGGCCGCAACGC
>JASLBX010000127.1 GCA_030146385.1 Jiangellaceae bacterium
CGCGGCCGTACGACGCCCTGCTGAGCCGCGAACGACAAGGGATTTCGTTGCTCGCAGCCAGCCAGGAAGAGGCGGCCCTCGCCCTGCTGTCCGACGTAGCCACCGGTCTTGCGCAGCTGGGCGCCACAGCCGACGCGGAACGGGTGCAACGCCGGATAAGCGAGCAACGGCTGGCCACAAATCGCTGGCAGGGTGGGCGCCGGGGCTATGGCGAGCAGCTCTCCCCACGCGAGATCGAAGTCGTGAAACTCGTGGTCGCGGGTAAGACGAATCGCCAGATCGCGCGACGGCTGTCGAAGTCGCCTCGGACCGTCGAAGGTCAAATTCACTCGGCCATGCGCAAGCTCGACGCCGATTCTCGTACTACGCTGGCGATCGCCGCGATCAAGGCAGGTGTGGTCTCCGGGGGCGAAGTTTAGGGGCTTTACCCCGTTGAAACATGACCACTAGCCGGTTGATCCTCGCGGTTACCCACGAGTAGAGGGGGGGCGCACAGTGACCGCATCGCGCGATGGCCGGCCGGAACGCAACAACGGAGCGAAGGGACCGTCCCTTCCGCCGGAAGCGGACCCATCACAGCGGCCGGACCGTGGCGGGGACAACGGGCGGGCCGACCCCTCCGGGGACGATCCAGGGCAGAACAACCAGGACGGTGGCGCTCTGGACCAGACCGAGCCCGATCTGGCGGACGACGGTTGGGAGCCGGTCTGAGCCGTCCGCGGACTGTGCGGGTGTTGTGCGGGTTTGTTCGTGAACTGTACTGGTGCTGATCTTGAGGGCCTCTTGGTGTCGCCGTGGGATGGAGAGACGCGGGCGAGATCCGTCCCGCTTGTGTCGGATGGAAGGTGAGCACGGTGACACATGGACGACGCCGATGGCGTTCATTCAGGTTGTCCATGGCTGGTCTGGCGTCGATCACGCTGGTGTCCGGTCTGGCTGTGGTGGGATTGCCGGCATCGGCGACGACGCCAGAGGGCGAGTCGGAAGCCGGCGAGGCCGCTGTTGAGCAGCAGGTTCTTGACCCCACGGCTGACGAGCTGAGCGCCGGCGAGGCGGGGGCGACGGGCGAGCCCGTCGTCGAGCGTGCGGTGCGAACGGGCAAATCCCAACCCCTGCGGAAGATCTCGTCGACGGTCGAATCGCCCGCGGCGACGGAGCCGCCGCGGGAGATCAACCCGCATGAGCCGCGCGAGCTGCCCCGCGATTTCCGGCCGGCTGCGCCCCCGACAGAGGATCCGTTGCGGCAGGACTTCCAAGGCGCCACACCGATGCCACCCCCGATCATCAACGTCGAGGGGCAGAGCGACGCCGAGAACGAGGCGACTGTGGGCTTCCGCGTGGTGCCCCCGGACACCAACGGCGACGTGGGGCCGAACCACTACGTGCAGTGGATCAACCTGATCCTGTCGGTCTATGACAAGACCGACGGATCGCGGGTGCTGGGCCCGCTGCCCGGCAACGCCATCTTCGCCGGCTTTGGTGGCGCCTGTGAGACCACGAACGCGGGCGACCCCACCGTCGTGTACGACCAGTTCGCCAACCGGTGGGTGCTCAGCCAGTTCGCCAATCCGGTCTCGGCCGGCGCCAGCCAGTGCGTGGCGGTCTCGGAGACCGACGACCCGACCGGATCCTACTTCTTGTACGAGTTCCCCACGCCCGGCAACGATTATCCGAAGATGGGCGTGTGGGGCGACGCGTACTACATGACCTACCGCAACTTCTCCAGCGGCGATTTCATCCAGGCCGTGGCGCTCGAGCGGGACAAGATGCTGGTCGGGGATCCGACCGCCACCAGCGTGCGCATCGGCATCCCCGACATGCCTCCGGACTTCTTCGAGGGCGTCCTGCCCCCGCACATCGAGGGTGTCATCCCGTCCCCGGCCGACGCGCCGGCGCCCTACGTCATGGCCTACGACGACGAGTTCTTCTCGAACGCTCCGGACCCGACTCAGGACTTCTACAAGGTCTGGCACTTCAGCGTCGACTTCGCCAATCCAGGCAACTCCGAGATCACAGCGCCGATCGACGTGTCCACCGAGGAGTTCGACGCCAGCGTCTGCGGCTTCTTCGTCCGCGATTGCATCGATCAGCCGCCGCCCGGTGAGGGCCTCGACCCGCTCAACGCCTTCACGATGTGGCGGGCGGTCTACCATGGCGGCACGGACTCGCTGTGGGTGAACCACACCGTTGACGCCGACGGCAACGACACCGCCGGCATTCGTTGGGCGCAGATCGACCATCCGGCCGGCACTCCGACCCTCAACCAGGCCGGAACCTACGCTCCTGCCGACGGCGAGAGCCGCTGGACCGGCAGCCTCGCGGTCGACGCTTCCGGCAACATGGCAGTGGGCTACAGCCTCTCCAGCACCGAGACATTCCCGTCGATCCGCTACGCCGGTCGACTGGCCAGTGACCCGCCGGGCGTACTCGGCCAAGAGGAGACCGAGCTGTGGGCCGGAACCGGCGCGCAGACCGGCTCGTCGAACCGCTGGGGCGACTACTCCTCGATGAGCATCGACGAGTCCGACGGCTGCACCTTCTGGTACACGAACGAGTACTACGAGGAGACCGGCAGCTTCGACTTCCACACCCGGATCGGCTCCTTCCAGTTCCTCACCTGCATCGCGGAGGAGATCGGGGAACTTGAGGGCACCGTCACCGACGCCTCAACCGGCGATCCGATCGCCGACGCGACGGTGGAGGCCGTGGGCACCAACACCTTCTCGACCACCACCGACGAGAACGGCGACTACTCCATGACGGTGGTCGCCGACACCTACGACGTCACGGCGTCCAAGTTCGGCTTCGTCCCGGAGACCGAGCCGGACGTCGTCGTGACCGACGACGACGTCATCACCGTGGACTTCGACCTCGACCCGGCGCCCACGGCGACGGTGAGCGGCACGGTGACCGACGGCTCCGGCCACGGCTGGCCGCTCTACGCCCGCATCGAAGTCAGCGGCGCGCCCATTTCGGACGTCTTCACCGACCCCGGCTCGGGCTCTTATTCGCTCGACGTGCCCGAGGGCACCACCCTCACCTTGACCGTCAACGCCGTCAGCGACGGCTACGACGCCGAGTCCCGCGAAATCACCGTGGGGCCAGGCGGCCAGGTGGAGGACTTTGCCCTAACGATCGAAGCAAGCTGCACAGCCCCGGGCTACACGCTCGAGCAACCGACGATGGCGATGGTCACCTCGGACCCGGGCGGGCAGTTCGCCGACTACTTCGTCGAGCGGGGCATCGAGGTCGACTTCTTCAGCGGCGCCGACATCGATCAGATCACCGGCTACGACGTCGTGCTCTGGGGATACAACACTTCAGGGAGCATCGACGGGGAAGAGTTCCTCGCGTTCCTCGACCAGACCGACGCCGATGGCGCCGGCGTGCTGTTCCTCGACCACGCGTTCACAACTGGCAACGGCATCAAGACGCTGTCCACCTACACCGGAATCCCGGCGTCGGTCACGACCAATACCGGAGGCTCGGGGCAGGACAACCTATACCAAGTCACCCAGGAGCACCCGATTCTGGAGGGCTTCCAGGTCGGGGACCAG
>JASLBX010000129.1 GCA_030146385.1 Jiangellaceae bacterium
CGGACGATGCCGTGCAGCTTGCCGTCCCTGCCGACCACGTATGCTGCCCCCACGTGGTGCTCCCGCATAGCCCGAAGAGCGGCGCGTGGACCGGACCCAGAGCCGACCACGACCTTCGCCGGCTCCATGACGGTTGCCGCGGTAAGGACGCGGGTCCGGTCGACGTCCGCCACGAACTGGGCGACATAGTCGGTGGCCGGGTCATTCAGGACCTCTTCGGCCGTACCGATCTGAACGATTCGTCCGTCCTTGAGTACTGCGATTCGATCACCAAGCCGCATGGCCTCGTTGAGGTCGTGCGTGATGAAGACGATGGTTTTGCCCAGGCTCGCCTGGAGCTTGAGCAACTGGTCCTGCATCTCACGCTTGATCAGCGGATCGAGAGCCGAGAATGCCTCGTCCATCAGCAGAATCTCGCTGCCCGACGCAAGGGCACGCGCCAAGCCGACGCGCTGCTTCATACCACCCGACAGTTGGACGGGAAACTTATCCTCCGAGCCGGCCAGGCCAACGAGCCGGAGCGCCTCGGTAGCACTCTCGTCCCGCTCCTGCTTGTCGATTCCTTGGACGTCGAGGGCGTAGCCGGCGTTCTGCAGCACGGTGTGGTGCGGCAGTAGTGCGAAGTGCTGGAACACCATGCTCATGTGCTCGCGACGAACCTTCCGCAGCCCCGCTGGCGGGATCTGAGAGATGTCGTCGCCGCCGACATAAACGTGACCGGCGGTGGCGTCCCACAGGCCATTGAGCATCCGAATCAGCGTTGACTTTCCGGATCCGGACAACCCCATCACGACAAAGATCTCGCCGGGCTGAACCTCGAACGACGCATCGATCACCGCCGGCGTCGCACCGAGGTCTTTCACGACTTCTTCACGAGTCGCACCTGCTTGGAGCCGCCGAACTGCCTCGCCGGCGCGCCGACCGAAGACCTTGTACAGTCCTTCCGCGCTTATCGCGGCCACCGTCACCTCTCGTTCGTCCTGCCGCGCGATGTGCCGACGTCCTCTCGATGTGCTGACAAGGACGCGACTCTTCGCACGGGTGTCGGACAGGCGGGGCTGCGGACGCACACCGCTGTCGCGCTCAGTGTGTGGGCGCGACAGCACGGCCCCCGCACCGCATCAAGACCTCGACGCAGCGCAAACCTGCGGCACGCGACGTGTCTGCGCGCCGCCGGGACAATCGGGGCGACCCCGCCCGTGTCCTGGCTTCTAACCGACGTTACCGCGCCCGAAAGCGGCAACTGGCACGAACCCGTGCCTATGTGACGTTCCCTACAAGTGATCGAGACCCTATCGAAACCAATTCGTCCGCCATGTGGTCAGTTCTCATCGTGCCAGCTTGTCCAGGCGAGCGACCACCGGGGCGCCAGTGCGATTTTCACCGCGTGGCACAGGACGGGGTATGCTTGCTCGCCGATCGCCATCGCTGCTGGGCGACGCTCGCGGGTGTAGTTCAATGGTAGAACTTCAGCTTCCCAAGCTGACAGTGCGGGTTCGATTCCCGTCACCCGCTCCAGCCCCATCACCCAAGGTCAGCCACTTGATTGACCGTCCCCAAGATCTTCTGCGACGCACCGCAGGTAGCCGGCGGGCACAAATCGGCCACAACAAGTCCGCGTCGTTGAGCTGGTCGTTTCGCGGCGCTGGAGCGCCGTACTCGGGCAAGCCGGGCGGAAGCCGGTGGTGACTCACTTAACGAGAATCCAGGGGGCGCTGCGCCCTGACCCCGGTGTTCACTCCGGGACGGGATACGCCGGGTTCCACTCAGGGATGCCGGATGGCCGACCGGGCGTGTGGGCATCATTGCCGGATGGCAGATCTGACAGTCCCACCGCATTCGTATGGCTCGCTGATTGAGACGACGATGCGGATCATCACCTGGAACGTGTGGGGACTCTACGGACCGTGGCGGGAGCGTGAAGCCGCGATCGTCGCGACGCTGCGGGACGCCCTTCCCGACGTCGTTGTGCTAACCGAGTCGTGGGCGAAGGGCGAGGACAGCCAGGCTGCCCGATTGGCGGGAGCGCTCGACTTGCCAAACCACGTGGCAAGCGGCATCACAGCCCAGGAGGACGACTCTGCGCTCTCCGGCGTCGCGGTAATATCTCGATGGCCGATCCAGCGCGAGTCCAGCCACACGTTCGGCGAAAGCCGCGTTCACTACGCCGAACTATCCGGTCCGCGCGGCGCTGTCCAAGTCTACGGCCTCGTGATGGATGCCTGGTGGTTCGATCAGAGCCAGGACCGACAGGACGCAGTGCGCGGCCTACTCGCCTACGTGAACGACAATCAGGACGTGCGGATCCCACTCATAGTCTGCGGCGACTTCAACGCCGACCCTGACAGCGACGAAATCCGCATGCTCCGAGGTCGAACGACCGCTCCCGTCCCTGGCCTGTCGTTCTACGACGCCTGGGAGGTGGCCGGCCCAGCCGTCCCGGGCTATACATGGTCCAACTCCAACCCGTGGTCCACCCAACTCCTGTGGCCCGACCGCCGGATCGACTACATCTTCTCGGCCACTCCGCGACCTGGCGGTGCCGGCCACCCTCTTCGCGCGGGCCTCCTGGGCACGCGCCCAATCAACGGCACCTACCCGTCAGATCACTATGCCTTGCAGGCTGACATCCGGTACTAATCGCTTCGCAGGAAGGCTGCTTCGACTGCAAGCTCTCTCCGCTACTAAGCCACGTATCTGTAGGCGTGTCTGGCCATTAACCCACGCCCGGACAGGTCACTCCAGGACACCCGCGGCCATCACTGCCATCGTGAATCCCCGGGCCATTAGGGGAGGGCGAACGAGGCTCACTCCAGGCCACATGGGTCCCGTTTTCACGCTGGGATCAGGCGCGCGAAGCATGTATATGTACGTTTCCCAAGCTGACAGTGCGGGTTCGATTCCTGTCACCCGCTCCAACCACGGTCAAGATCGGTCCGGCGTTCTTCACAGCTGACCCGCACAACAACGCCCGACCCGCGGCCAACGGGCACGATAACCGCCGACCCGTGGCTGGTAGCGTCCCGCCGTGCGACTGACCGTCCTCGGTGATGCGGTGCATGGCCGGCGGCCGATCAGGCCTGCAGCGGGTACCTGATCGAGCACGACGGATTCCGGCGGCTGGTCGATCCCGGGTACGCGGTGGTGCGGCGACTGTTCCGCCACCTATCGCCAGGCGAGATCGTCACTCTCGCCCGGGACGCCGACGTACTGCTCGCTGAAGCGAGCTACGTCGACGATGACATGCCAGAGAATCTCGAAACCGGCCTGTCGACCGCACGCCAGGCTAGCCGGGACGCGGCGGCCGCGAACGTCGGACGCCTCGTGCTTACCCACCTCATCCCTGGTACTGACCCGGACAGAGCGGTTGAGGCCGCGCGTGCGTGCTACTCCGACGAGATCAGCGTCGCCACCAATGGCTTGGCCGTGGATGTGACGTAGCTCCGAGCGAGCTCAGCCTTCAACCCGCAGTTGGGCGGTGAACGTCCGACCGTACGCCTGATGTACGTCCACTTCAATCAGCGTTCCGCCGGACATTGGCCGCACCGTCACACCATCGTCCGCCGACGCGGCCGACAGCGCCGGGCCGCGCACGATGACCGACACGGTGCCCCGCTGCATCGTGGGGTCCGATACCGCCACCGTCACCTCGCCGCCGGCCTGCTTCACCATGACGGACGCCGGTCCGTGGATCGCCAACCGCTCGGCCCGTTGCCAGCCCGAGTAGAAGACGTTCGCGGCGACAAGGCCGAGCCCGGTGTGCTTGACCGCCTGCACCCGATCGTTGTTCACGAGCACGGTGAGTGGCCCGCCGGCATACCCCGCCAGGTGTGCCTCACCTGCGTTCGGGACCAAGGCGTACGCCACCGCTGCCGGCGGCGATCCTGCCGGATGATGGATGCCGACGCCGAACACCTGCTTGGTGACCGAGGTGTTGGGATTGGACGCGCGCACAACCCGCCGGCTGCGAGTGACCGGCGCGAGATCCACCGCAACGGGCGTCCGGTCCAGGAACACGTATCCGACTGACGTTTCCTCGGTGCCATTGGCGTACCGCAGCCAGCGCAGTTCGCCGACACCCGTCCCCGACCACCCGGTGCCGTCCCATTGCGACCCACTGATCGCAACGGCGTCACGAGGCGCGGCGATCCGGGCGTCCACCGAGGTGACCGCGTCGCGGCCGGCCGGATCGACCACGCCGGCGACAAGCACGACGATCTCGTCGTCGAGCATGAACCACGACCTCGTCGATCGCACGTTCTCGCAGACGACGAAATCGTCCGGCAGGATCCCGGCCTGCTTGTCGACGTACGGGACGTCATCGGACTGCACCATGCCAGCCGCACCGTAGGCGCCCAGCGTCACGCCGCCGGAGTGCTCGTTGGTGCCTCGAGGGAAGTAGATGTACTTGTTCTGCGACTCCGATGAGGACGTGAACCCGAGCGGGTGCTCCGGGTTCTCGTACCAGAACTGGCCGTAGAGATCAGGGATGGTCTGCCGCTCCTCCACCGGCGAC
>JASLBX010000141.1 GCA_030146385.1 Jiangellaceae bacterium
GCTCAGTCGGTAGAGCGATTCACTCGTAATGAATAGGTCGTCGGTTCGATTCCGACAGGCGGCTCCATTTCTTACTTGCTGCCCCGCGTGACGCGTGCGTCCCTTTTCAGCGAGGCCGCGCCGGAATGCACTGGTGGCGATTGTCTCGACGGCCGCGAAGCTGGCGACCGCGCCGAACAGGAACAGCAGGATCTGACCTGGGGCCGGTGGCTTGTGGACGGCGGCGACCATCGCCAGCGTACTGGTAATCATGACCGAGTAGCTGTACGCGCCGGCGTTGTTGCGCAGGGCAAGCCGGAGCTCGCGAATGTACAGGTCGCGGTGCCGCGACATACTTGATCACTACCGGGCTGGTCCCAACCAAAACAGGGCACCGAGCGGAGCCCGACGCCGAATGGTCGCTAGGCGTCGGGCTCTACCGCGGCGCGCCTAGCTCAGGGCATCGCAGAACGCGCTCAGCGCGTCCACGAAGGTGCCGCCTTCGATGGCCTCGCGTACCGTGTGCTGGCCGGCGGAGAAGACGATCTCGTTCGTCCCCGGCAGCCAGACGACCCGTCCCACATCTTTGAGCGGCTCGTCACCCCGGACGTTGGCCGCGAGGCCGGTCGCGATGAATTCGGCGACCGAGCCGTCGGGGTTGAAGATCGTCGTTTGCATGAACGAGTCCGGCCCCTCGCGCACGGTCAGGCCGGTGTCGAGGTTTGTGATCGTGTTTTCCTCGCGGATCTTCAGTTGCTGACGGACGAGGTTCCCCTCGTTGTCGAAGAAGTTCCACCCCTCGAGCGTGAGCCGGATGTCCCACAAGACTGGGAAACCGCATGCCTGCCCTTGGTCCTGAACCGGGTTGTGCACCTCGGTCAGGGGAATCCTCTGCGGTTGGTTCGCCTCCGCCGGTACCGCCCCGAATGTCAGCACCGCTGCCGCTGCGACTACAGCAGCCAATCCTGCCCTGCGCATTTAACCCCTCCTATCGGTTGGCGACATGATCTCACCCGCGCGGGGATCACACCGCGATCAATCCGAATCTACGTGCCGCATGCATATCAGGTTCAGCACACGGAACCACTTCCTGGCCCGAAGAGAAAGCCCGGCCTGGGTGTTATGCCACCGGCCAAGGGCTCAGGTCAGCCGGGCGGCGCGAAGCGAGAGATAGTGCTGCTCTGGGCGGCTGGCGGTCATGCGCGCGGCTCGCCGGTAGCACTCCCGCGCGGAATCGGTATCGCCCGCGAGCTCGAGCAGATGGCCGCGCGTCGCCTCGAGACGGTGCGAGCTGGCCATCCGTTCGTCGTGGTCCAGGGCGCCGAGGACGGTCAGGCCGGCACGGGGGCCGTGCACCATCGCTACGGCGACCGCCCGGTTGAGCGTGATTATCGGTCCGGGCGCGATCCGTTCGAGCGTCTCGTAGAGGGCCAGAATCTGTGGCCAGTCGGTCTCGTCGGCGGTGGGCGCCTCGTCATGGACGGCGGCGATCGCCGCTTGGGTCTGGTACGGGCCCACTGGCCCGGTGCCGAGGGTCTTCGTCAGCAGTTCGGTGCCTTCGGCGATTTGAGCCCGGTTCCACAGCTCGCGCCGCTGCTCGGGTAGTGGGACGAGGAAGCCGTCCTCGTCGGTCCGTGCCGCCCGGCGAGCGTCGGTGAGCAGCATCAGCGCGAGCAGGCCGGCGACTTCCCCTTCCCCGGGCAGCATGGCGTGGACCATCCTGGTCAGCCGGATGGCCTCCGCGGTGAGGTCGGTCCGGTTCAGCGCGTCCCCTGAACTGGCCGTGTAGCCCTCGTTGAAGATCAGATAGAGGACGTGCAGCACGGACGCAAGCCGGTTGGCGCGCTCATGCTCGTCGGGCATGGTGAATCGAGTCTCCGACGCCTTGATCCGCTGCTTGGCCCGGCTGATCCGCTGGGCCATGGTCGCCTCAGGCACGAGAAACGCGCTGGCGATCTCGGCCGTTGTCAGGCCGCCCACGGCCCGTAGGGTCAAGGCGATCGCCGACGCCGACGTGAGTACGGGGTGGCAGCACATGAACAGCACCGCGAGGCTGTCGTCCTGCTGGTGGTCGATCTCGTCGGGGGCGGGAGCTCGCTGCGCATCCGCCGGGATCGTGGCGGCGGCGAGCGCCTCACGCCGCCGCCGGGCCTGCTCGCTGCGCACGTAGTCGGTCATCCGCCGGGACGCGACCCGGATCAGCCAGCCGCGGGGGCTTTCAGGCACACCGGACGTCGTCCACTGCTGGGCTGCGGCGAGCATGGCCTCCTGGACGGCGTCCTCGGCCGCGTCGAAGTCACCGAAGTGGCGGGCGACCGCGCCGAGGACCTGCGGCGCAAGCTCGCGCAGCAGGTCCCCGATGCGCTGGTCGGTCACGTGTCGAAGGTGGGCGCCTCACCTATCGGGCGCACCTCGACCGGGACCTGGGCCGGAGCACCGCCGCGTCCCGGTGAGGCGGAGGCCTGACCGGCTATCTCGATCGCTCGCTCTTCGGACTCGACATCGACGATCCAATAGCCGGCAAGGAATTCCTTGGTTTCGGGGAAGGGGCCGTCCGTGACCACCGGAGGACCGCTGGGCTGCGCCTGGACGACCTTGGCCTGCTCGGGTCCGGTCAAGCCCTGGGCGTCGACCAGTTCGCCGGACTCGACGAGCTTGTCGTTGAAATCTTGCATGAAGCGGATGTTCGCCTTGATGTCCTCCACCGACCAGTTGGCCATCTCGTCCCAGCCCTGCTTCGGCCCGACCATCATCAGCATGTACTTCACGGCTCGGCTCCCTACTTTCGTCGCTACGACCCAGCGTGTGCCCTGCGCAGGGCCTCGACGTCAATCTTGGTCATGGTGAGCATGGCTTGCGTTGCCCGCTGCGCCTTCTCCGGGTCCGGGTCTCCGATCAACTGCTGCAGTTGCCTCGGGATGATCTGCCACGACAGACCGTACCGGTCCTTGAGCCAGCCGCACTGGCTCGGCTCGCCACCATCGACAAGCTTGTCCCAGAAGTAGTCCACCTCGGCCTGGTCCTCGCAGTCGACGTAGAGCGAGATGGCTTCGTTAAACTTGAAGTGAGGCCCGGCGTTCAACGCGATGAACTCCTGGCCGTC
>JASLBX010000147.1 GCA_030146385.1 Jiangellaceae bacterium
CGGACGATCTCCTCCGCGGCCTCGAGGTTGTTCTTGGTGACGGTCTCCTCGAGGTTGCCACCAGAGCCGGTGAACTTGCCGGTGTTGACGTCGATGACTGTCATCGCCTCGGTGCGATCGATCACCAGCGAGCCGCCGCTGGGCAGCCACACCTTGCGCTCGAGCGCCTTGGCGATCTGCTCGTCCACGCGGTACGCGGTGAAAATGTCGCCGTCGCTTGTCCAGCGCTCTAGCCGGTCGCGCAGCGACGACGCGACGTACGAGACGTACGGCTCGACGGTGTCCCATGCCTGGTCGCCGGACACCACCAGCTTGGCGAAGTCCTCGTTGAACAGGTCGCGGATGACCTTGATGGCCAGGTCCGGCTCGCCGTACAGCAACTGCGGCGCGTTCCCCGAGGCCTTCTTCTGAATCTCCTCCCACTGCGCCCGCAACCGGGACACGTCATGGGTGAGCTCCTCCTCGGTCGCGCCTTCGGCGGCGGTCCGGACGATGACACCAGCGTCCTCCGGGACGACCTGCTTGAGGATCTTCTTCAGCCGGTTGCGCTCGTTCTCCGGGAGCTTGCGGCTGATGCCGCTCATCGACCCACCGGGGACGTACACGACGTACCGACCGGGCAGGCTGATCTGACCGGTGAGCCGGGCGCCCTTGTGTCCGGCGGGCTCCTTGGTGACCTGGACGAGCACCGACTGACCCGACTTGAGGACGTCTTCGATGCGCTTGGGGCCGTCGGTGTGCCCGAGCCCGGCCCAGTCGACCTCGCCCGCGTACAGGACGGCATTGCGGCCCCGGCCGATGTCGACGAAGGCGGCCTCCATCGCGGGCAGCACGTTCTGCACCCGCCCGAGGTACACGTTGCCGATCAGCGGCTGTTCGGACGCGCGGCTGACGTAGTGCTCGACGAGCACGCCGTCTTCGAGCACGGCGATCTGTGTCCGGTCTCCGGTCTGCCGGACGGCCATCACGCGTTCAACAGCTTCGCGGCGGGCCAGGAATTCGGACTCGCTGACCACCGGGGCGCGGCGGCGGCCGGCCTCGCGGCCCTCGCGGCGGCGCTGCTTCTTGGCTTCCAGCCGGGTCGAGCCGGTCACCTTCGTGACCTCGTCATCGGCCTCGCGCGCCTCGCGGACCTTGACGACGGTGTTCGGCGGGTCGTCCGCGCGGGCCTCCTCGACCTCTCCGTCGCCCTTGCGCTTGCGCCGGCGGCGGCGCCTGGTGCCCGTCCCACCCTGCGTGTCGGCCTGTTCGTCTTCGACCGCGACGTCGTCCTCGGCGTCCTTGCTGGACTGTTCCGCCTGGTCGCCGTCCTCTTGCGTCTCGTCCTGCGCGTCGGGGCCCGCGTCGGTCTTCTTCCGGCGGCCGCGGCCACCCCGGCGCCGGCGGCGGCGCGGCGACTCGTCGTCATCGTCGTCGCTCGATTCGTCAGAGTCGGCCGCACGCGGCTCCGGTTCTGCAGGGGGCGTGGGAGCCGGCTCGACGAATTCGGGCGGCTGGAAGAGCAGGCCACCGGCTGCCGGGACGCCGAGCGCCGGCTCAGGCGACGGGGCAGGCTCAGACGCAGGAGCCACAGCAGTAGCGGCGGCCTCCGGTGCCGGATCCGCGGATTTCGTTCGAGTCGACTTCCGCGGCTTGCGGCGGGCGGGTTTTGCGGCTGCGGTCTCCTGTTCCGGCTCTGCGGCCGGCGTGAGCGGCGAGTCCGCGGTGGCCGGGTCGGAGGTGGTGGCGGCAGCCGACGCCTCGCTGGCGTATTCGGCGCTTACCGCGGCGTCGGCGGCAGCTGCGCCTTCAGCGCCAGGCGTACGTGATTCTGCGGTTTCGTCAGCGGGCGGACCGGGCGGTCGGCTCGCGGCCCGCTTCCGCGGGGCCCGCTTACGGGCGGGCTTGTCGCTGCCGGCTGCTTTTGTGGTGCGCCGGGACGTCCGCTTGCGAGCGGGCTTGTCAGTGCTGTCCGCCGACGGGTTGGCCTCGTCCACTGTGATCAGCGTCTCTGCGTCCCCGTTTGTGTTGCTCTCGTCGTGCATTCGGGTGTACTCCCGTCAACCACGCCACAGGGCGCCGCGCCGGGTAGGCGCGCTGCTCGCCGCAGCATGGCTTTCGTTGTCGGTCGCCGCCGGCCTGTCAGCCGGGGCGGAAAGCCTGTCAGCCACGTTGCCCACCGAGTCCAAACGTCGGCGGCCGAAGCTCGCCGGCCTCGCCGCGTGTCATCGCGGTCCGAAGGCCTGACGATCGGTCACCGTGCCGGACACCATGCCGTCTGGGCCGCTCACGCCAGCCGCGTCAGGGTCGACAGCTGGGCGGCGCGGAGGTCGGCCACCTCGACAGTGCCCGGCGAGGACAACGTCGGATCGGGCGTCGGAATTTCCAACCGCCCGACCACTTGAAGTATCGCACACCGGCCGCCTCGAATCCGTATGGACGCGGCCGGGTGGCGCGAATGCGGACTCCGCGGCTCCGCCCATTACGGTGGAACCTGTGACAGACACCGCCGGCGACGTGGGCGGATTCCCGGCGGTGGCCAGGACGGCGACCCGGGTGACCGGCCTCACATCCGATGAGGTGGCGCAACGAGTCGCCGCAGGTCAGGTCAACGACGTTCCCGTCCGGTCCAGCCGGAGCGTCGCGGATATCGTCCGCGGCAACGTCTTCAACCGGATCAACGCCATCATCGGCTCCCTGCTGGTGCTGATTCTCATCGTTGGACCGTGGCAGGACGCGCTGTTCGGCGGCGTCATCGTGGCCAACACGCTGATCGGCATGATCCAGGAACTCCGGGCGAAAAGGATGCTGGACAAGCTGGCCGTCATCGGTCAAGCCATGCCGCACGTTCGCCGGGACGGGACGGCGACCCCGATGCCTCCGGGCGAAATCGTCCTGGACGACATCATCGAACTCGGCGCGGGCGACAAGGTGGTCGTCGACGGTGAGCTCGTCGAGGCGGACGGGCTGGAGATCGACGAGTCGCTGCTCACCGGCGAGGCCGACCCGGTGCACAAGGGGCCGGGCGACGCCGTGATGTCGGGCAGTTTCGTCGTCGCCGGCGGCGGCGCGTTCCAGGCCACGAAAGTCGGACGGGACGCCTACGCCGCCCAACTCGCCGAGGAGGCGAGCCGGTTCACCCTTGTCAAGTCGGACCTTCGCAACGGGATTAACAAGATCCTCAAGTTCGTCACGTACGTGATCATCCCGACCGGGATCGCGCTGGTGATCAGCCAGTTCATCGTCAACGAGAACGACCTGCCGGAGGCCATCCGGCGGATGGTCGCCGGACTTGTCCACATGGTCCCGGAAGGGCTGGTGCTGCTGACGTCCATGGCGTTCGCGGTTGGGGTGATCCGCCTCGGGCGCAAACAGTGCCTCGTCCAGGAACTGCCTGCCATCGAGGGTCTCGCCCGGGTCAGCGTGGTGTGTCTCGACAAGACGGGAACGCTGACCGAAGGGGCGATGGACGTCACCGATGTGGTCGAGCTTGAACCCGGTCTGCCGATCCGGGAGGCGCTGGGCGCGCTCGGCTCGGTCGACGAGCGGCCGAATCCCAGCCTGCAAGCCGTCATCGACGCGTACCCGCCTCCGAACGGCTGGATCGTCACCGAGGCGGCGCCGTTCTCCTCCGCTCGTAAGTGGAGCGGCGCGACGTTCATCGAGCCGGACGGCGCATCGTCCACCTGGCTGCTCGGGGCACCCGACGTGCTGCTGCCTGCCGGCGCCGAGCCGCTTACCAGGGCGGACGAGCTTGGCGCCCAGGGTTTGCGCGTGCTGCTTCTTGCCTGCTGCGAGCTGAGCGCGGAGCAGGCGCTGGCGACACCGGGCGAGATCCATGGGTACTTCACCCCCGCCGCACTCGTCGTTATCGAACAGCGGCTGCGCAAGGAAGCGCCGGACACCATTCGCTACTTCGCGGACCAAGGCGTGCAGGCCAAGGTCGTCTCCGGCGACAACGCCGTATCGGTCGGCGCGGTCGCGGCGAAGCTGGACATCGCGGGAGCGGACAACCCGGTCGACGCTCGCACGCTGCCCACCGAGCAGGTCGAGCTTGCCGGAGCCCTGGAGTCGCATGCAATCTTCGGCCGGGTCGCGCCCCGCCAGAAGCGCGACATGGTGCACGCACTGCAGTCGCGTGGCCACAACGTCGCCATGACCGGCGACGGCGTCAACGACGTCCTTGCGCTCAAGGACGCGGACATCGGTGTGTCGATGGGATCGGGCAGCGAGGCCACCAAGGCGGTCGCCCAGATCGTACTGATGAACAACAACTTCTCGACGCTGCCGTCGGTCGTCGCCGAGGGACGCAGGGTCATCGGCAATATCGAGCGGGTCGCGCACCTGTTCCTGACCAAGACCGTGTACGCGGCACTGCTAGCCATCGTGGTCGTCCTGGCCCAGGTGCCGTACCCGTTCCTGCCACGTCATCTAACCCTGGTCAGCACGCTGAGCATCGGCGTGCCGGCGTTCTTCCTCGCGCTGGCGCCGAACACCGAACGGGCGCGGCCGGGCTTCGTGCAACGCGTGCTCAGGTTCGCCATCCCGGCCGGCACGATCGCCGGTGTCGCGACACTGGCGTCGTACTTCCACGCTCGCTGGGTGTACGGCGGAGACCTGGACGCCGAGACGTCCGCCGCCACGCTCACGCTGTTCATCGTGGTGCTGTGGGTGCTGGCCGTGATCGCCCGGCCGTACACGTGGTGGCGGGCGGGTCTGGTGGCGGCCATGGGTGTGGGCTTCACCCTGGTGCTGACCGTGCCGTTCCTGCAGGAGTTCTTCCAGCTTCAGCTGGTCGGCTATCAGGCGCCGTGGGTTGGAGCGGCCATCGCGCTGGGGGCCTGTGCGCTGCTCGAGATCACCTGGCGGATTGTCGACCACCGCGACAGCAGCGAGCTTGATTAGGGCCAGATCCGGCCAATGTCAACGCTGTGGGCTGAACGGGTCGCCGACCGTGCCGGTGCCTTCGTCGAGCGGACCTTGGGCGAGGCGGGTGGCTAGGTGACCGGTTTCGGGAAGGCCGGCCAGTTGGCGGAGCGCGGGCAGGATGTCGTCAGGGCGGACGGTGGGCGTCTGGTGGCGTACGACCACGTGCAGTGTGGGATTGGTGTCGTCCACGGCCAGCCGTGCTACCGCGCCGCGGGCGTCGAGCGTCCGGACGCCGTTTTTGGTCATCCGCTGTACCTCGACCACCGGCTCGGCGAGGAAGGTCTTGGCCGCGGCCGACAGTTCCTCGCGCGGGACTCCCGGCACTTCGATGAGCCATTGGGAGGCCTGAAGTTGGTCGGCTAGTGAGCCGTCGTCGGCCGTCACGACGTCGACGATGTCCAGTCCCGGCGGAAGGGCCGCGTCCAGCGCCTTGGCCACGGCGGACGGTTCGCACTCCTCGGTGACGGCGATCTCGAGGTACTCGGCCTCGCTCGCCGCGCCGGTCGGAGCGGCTCCGGCGTACGACACCTTCGGATGCGGCGTGAAGCCCTGCGAGTACGCCACCGGCACGTGGGCCCGCCGCAGCGCACGCTCGAACGCCCGCTGAAAGTCGCGATGGCTGGTGAACCGCAGCCGACCCCGCTTGGCGAACCGAATGCGCAGCTTCTGCACCGACGGTGCCTGTTGGCGGGTCGGCGCCTGCCCCGCTCCCATGATCATCTGGCCTTTGCTGGGATATGGCTGGCCAAACCGACATGATCACGGGAGATGGGGGCCAGCGGCAGCAGCTTCTTCCCGGTGGGGCCGACCTGGATCTCGGTGCCCATCTGCGGGCAGACGCCGCAGTCGAAGCAGGGAGTCCAGCGGCAGTCGTCG
>JASLBX010000154.1 GCA_030146385.1 Jiangellaceae bacterium
TGCCGTCCGTCGCCCGGTTGTAACGCTGGAAGACCTCCTCCAGGTCTGTGCGCAGCGTTCCGCGCCCGTCGTCGTCGAGTGCTTCGGCCGCACGGATGGTCGGACCGAACCAACGCCAGAACACGTCCACGGCGTGCTCAGTCGAGTGCCAGTACTGGAACGCTGGGCGGGGTTCGCTGATGATCCGGGCTGCAGCATCCCTGAACAGGTCTGCCAGGCCATCCTCGGTGCCCCACCGCAGCGGTGAGGCCAAGCCAGGCGGAGGTGGGTTGTGGTGCGCGTGAACGGCGAAGAAGTCGCCACTCCAGCCGCGCGGCATGGGGCTGGCCAGCATGATGCGCCCGCCGGGGCGGGTCACGCGGACCATCTCCCGGGCAGCGCGCTGCTGGTCCGGCGCGAACTGCACCCCGTACACCGAGAGCACCGCGTCGAAGCTGTCGTCCTCGAACGGCAGGTGCTGGGCGTCTGCCTCGACGAACTCGGCTTCGAGCCCTTCGGTGCCGGCGCGCGCCCGGGCGCGTTCGAGCAGTGCCGGTACGTAGTCGATCCCGGTGACGGTGCAGTACCGGCGTGCCGCCACCAGGGCTGCCGTGCCGCTTCCGCATGCGACATCGAGGACACGCTCACCCGCATGCAGGTCAGACGCGTCGCACAGTGCCTCAGCCATGCCGACGTTGAGGCGTGCGATCTCGTGGAAGTCGCCCTGCGACCACGTCTGCTGCTGGTTCCTCGTGACCGCTCGGAGGTCGGTCGGTGCGTCGGCATTGGATGTCATGTTGTGCTCCTTGCGGCTCCAACGAGTTCTGGCTGTCCAGTCAGGCCCGGGGCGATGCGTTTCGGCAAGAATCATCGTGGGCAAGTTGGTGTTCCCCCGCGGGATGCGCGGCGTGATCGAAGCGTCGGTGACAACGAGCCCCTCGACGCCGTGCACGCGCCCCGGGCGTCTACCACCGCGCCGGCGGTGGCGCCATCGCGTTGACCTTCTCCTTCCACAGCTGTCCCGTCGTGGATGTGGTGGTGGATGGACACGAACATGGTGTTCCCCTTCTCGACGTGTCCCTGCAAGGCTGGCACACTGACCTCCGGATTCCAGTCCGATTTCTGGACCTGGAGCTGGGCGATGGAGGGGCCGGATCCGTGAAGAGCTACAACCAGTACTGCCCGATCGCGCGAGGGGCCGAGGTGTTCGCCACGCGGTGGACTCCGGTGATCATCCGGAACCTCCTGCTCGGATGCCGCACCTTCACCGAGTTGCATGACGGAGCACCCGGGATGTCACGCTCACTGCTGTCAGAGCGGCTGAAGCAGCTGGAGCTGGCGGGCGTCGTCGCGCGACGCCAACATCCGAGTGGACGGGGATGGCTGTACGAGCCAACACAAGCGGGGAGGGACCTGCAGGCGGTCTGTGACGCGATGGGCGCCTGGGGTTCCCGGTGGGTGGAGCTGGGTCCGCAGCATCTCGACCCCTACTACTCGCTCTGGGCCATCGCACGTGTCCTGCGGAGCGTGGAACTCCCGGAGCAGCGGCTGAACGCTCGGTTCGAGTTCCCGACGATGCCTGCAGACAAGCGCCGCTTCTGGCTGCTCGTGCAGGAACCCGAGCCAGAGGTCTGCGTGAAGCATCCCGGTCATGACGAGGACCTGGTCGTGACCGCGGACCCAGACTGGCTGGCGCGGTGGGTGCTCGGCGAACTCTCGCTCGGACAGGCGCTGAAGGCAGGCGCCGTGGAGGTGACCGGTCCCAACCGGCTCGTCCGCACCCTCGGCCGTCTTGGCAATGCAAGCGCTCGGGCCTTGGCCAACTGGGGCGAAATCCCAGCCTGAGCCCGACTGAGACAGTGACCACGACTCCGGGCGGCTCCATGCCGGTCCGCCCGCTCGAAACGGGGACTACCGAGCTGGTCGGTGGGACCGTGAGTCCATAACCTCGCCGCCCATCGCCCGACCAGGCACAAGACGGTCCAAGCAGGCAACGGGAGCGCCCTCAATCTTTCCCACCCGCGGGATTAGCGTGCTGAGCGCACCGACGGGCCGCGCAGCTCGGACAGCGTCGGGCAGTCGTCGCCGACGTTGAACCGTTCGCACTCGTCCGGCCGGAATCCGCGGCTGAGCGACGACCGAACCAGCTCGAGCAGCTCGTCCGGATCGGTGGTGACAATCAGCAGGTCGCCGTCGGCAGGTGTGACCGCGAGGCGGTACTCGTCGATGAACGCGACGCCGCGCACTGCAACTCCGTTGAACGGAACCTCATGAAGGAGGTCGCCGGTCTCCGCGTCCCACACCCGGACGAAACCGTCAGACGATCCGGTGGCGATCCGCGTCCGATCCGGGCTGAGCGCGGCCGCGACTGTGTCCCCGTCGTGGATCGGACCCTTGGTCCGGACGAGCTCGAAGGTGTCCGCGTCGATCCAGTCGAGCTCGCCCGCGGCGCCGCTGGAGTGCAGTCCGCCGACAGCGAGCAACGTCGACGCATCCGGCAAATAGCCCAGCAGCGATGGGAACAGCTCTTCGCCGGCGGTCTGCAGCGAGCCGACATATTCCACCGTCCGCCCTCTCACGGTCGACAGCACACGCACTCCGTCCGGCACACCGGAGACGATGAGGCGCCGCGAGTCCGGTGTGAAGATGGCGTCGGCGGCGAAGGTTCGCCCGGGATCCACGTCCTCGGCAAACAGCAGTTCGCCGCTCGATGCGTCCCACACCGCCATCTCGGCACCCACCGCAGCGGCGATCATCGTCCCGTCGGGGGACCATCGGACGAGTTCCGCGTGGATGCTGAACGGTTGCTCGGGGTACTCGCGACAATCTTCCTGCTCATCGTCGGGCAACTCGGCGTCCCACGTGCACAGACCGTCCAGCTCGACGAGCAGGTCGCCGGTGCGGAGGTCCCGCAGAGTGAGCGGGCCGTGCATCGTCCCCTCACCGTCTTGACGGACGAAGCGCGTGCCGTCCGGAGAGATCGCCAGCGCGTCCGCCTGATGCCCGGGCAACGTGTAGACCACGTCGAGGTCATCGAGAGACGTGACGTACGTCGTCCCGTCCGAGTCGTCGCCGCAGCGAACGACGAAGGCGGCGAAGCCGCCGGCCACGCCGAGCGAGTTGGCCGGAACCTCGCCAGGGCAGGTCTCCACGGCGCCGATCTCGCCCTTGGCGTCCAGGTCGATCAGGGACGCTTCGCCGTCCCAGAAGCTCGGTACGAGCACCAGCCCGTCGTCAACGACGTCCACCGGACCGTGCCCGACCGCGGTGAGCGCCGCCAGCTCGCCGCCGGTGATGGCGTCCCAGTGGCGCAGGACGCCGTCCGCTCCGGTCGAGTACACGGACGAGCCGTCGGTCGCAAACTGCGCGAACCGGCTGTCGCCACCGTGCCAATTGAACCTGGTGGCGAGCTCGTCGTCTGCGACATCCCACACCTGCATCGGAAGGTCGCCGTACAACAGCAGCGAGCCGTCAGAGTTCAGCGCGCGAACACCCAACTGTTCCTGGTCGCCGGACGGCTCGAGCTCGGACCGCTCGCCCGTCTCCATGTCGACGATGACCACCTCGCCGTCCTCCCCGTCGTCGAACGCGAGGTACCGGCCGTCACCGCTGAACGCAGCTCCCCAGCCGGGGCTGTGAATTGACATCGACCGCTCCGCAAGCAGCTCGCGATCGCCCGTCCGGATGTCAAGGAGTTCCAGCGCCAGATCTTGCGCGGACTCCCACTCGCAGGTCGGTTCCTCCGCGCGTCCGGACAGGGTCCTGATCGCCGCATACGGCTCGGCAAACGTGACGAGTGCCGCCCCGCAGGGTCCAACGTCGAACCGTTCGACCAGCTCGCCGGTCTGTGCATCCCACACATCCAGACCGACGCTCTGGGACAACTCGTCGGGCCCGAGCGCGTCCGGAATGGTGAACCAGCGATGCCCAGCGACGATGAATTCACCGCCATCGGAGATGAGCGCGTTGGTGATCTCGAATTCGTCGATACCGGTGCCCTCTGGGGCGATCCGGTGGCCCCATATGCGCTCGCCCGTGGACATGTCGACGACCTCGAG
>JASLBX010000176.1 GCA_030146385.1 Jiangellaceae bacterium
ATGAGTGCACGTTCCATGGCACGCCGACCCCTGCCGGCTAGTCCGTTCCAGGCGTCGACGCAGCAACCAGTCGAGAAGTTCAACATCGACGACCGGATCACTCACGATCGGCACGGCCTCGGCCGTGTCGTCCTCCTGGAGAGCGACAGCGTGGTGCACGTCGCCTTCGGTTCGGAAGTGCGCCGCATCGCGCTGCCGAACCCCAAGGTGACCCGGCTCTAGGAACTCCCGCTCGGGCGCGCAGGGGCGCCCAGGGAAATCCAGGCCATCGGCCGCGCAGCCACAACCGCCTTCGGTGCCTCGGTCAGCACCGATCGGCGTGCGGGGTTACGCGTGGCTGAGCCCGCAGGCGGCGATCCAGCGGTCCAGCACGGCCGCTGCTTCCCCAGAGTCGACCGCCTCTTGAGCGCGCCCGAACGCGGCTCGCATCCGGTCGATGAGCGGCGTGTCGCCGTCACCGTCGAGCCCGTCGTACGCGACCAGGGCGGCCGCAGCGTTCAGCAGGACCGCGTCGCGGACCGGACCCGGCTCACCGGCCAGGAACCGCCGGGCCACGTCCGCGTTGTAGGGCGCGTCGCCGCCGCGGAGTGAATCCGGCGTCGCCGGGGCGATACCGAGGTCGGCCGGGTCGAGCCGCTCCTCGCGCACCTCTCGCCCGCGTACGACCCATACCCGGGACGTCGTTGTGGTGGTCAGCTCGTCGAGCCCGTCGTCGCCGCGGAACACCAGAGCCGACACGCCGCGCCCGGCGAGCACGCCCGCGATGATGCCGGCCATCCGGGCGTCAGCGACGCCGACGGCCTGCGCCGACGGCCGGGCGGGGTTCGCCAGCGGGCCTAGGAAGTTGAACGTCGTCGGTATCCCCAGCTCGCGCCTGGTCGCGCCGGCATGCCGGAGTGCCGGATGAAACAGGGCGGCGAAGCAGAACGTGATGCCGACATCATCGGCGATCTGCGCCACCCGCTCCGGCGGCAGGCTCAGACCGATGCCGAGTTCCTCCAGCAGGTCGGCCGCCCCGCATGCCGACGACGCCGCACGGTTGCCGTGCTTGACCACCAGGGCGCCCGCGCTGGCGGCCACGATCGCGGCCATCGTCGAGATGTTGACGGTGTGGGCACGGTCGCCGCCGGTGCCGACGACATCCACGGCCCGGCCCTCGATCGAGATCGGCGTCGCGCGCTCGTACATCGCCCGGACGAGCCCGTCGACCTCGTCGACCGTTTCACCTTTCGCCCGCAACGCGATGACGAACGCTGCGATCTGGGCGGACGTGGCCGAGCCATCCATGATCTCGCCCATCGCCCACGCAGTCGCCTCCGCCGGCAGGTCAGACCGGTCGAGCAGTGCGGTCAGGACCTGCGGCCAGCTCTGCGGGTTCACGACGCCGCGGGGACGGCGCGCCGGCGGGGCCGCCGCAGGAGGTCGGCTACCGCGTCCGCCACTGCGGCCGGATCGAGCGGATGTGAGAGGACGGCTTCAGCCCGGGACCACGTAGCGAGCCAGCCGTCCTGCGGGCGCCCGACGAGCACCAGCACCGGCGGGCACTGGTAGATCTCGTCCTTGACCTGCCGGGCGAGTCCGATGCCGCCGTACGGAACCGCCTCGCCGTCGAAGACCGCGACGTCGACGCCGCCGGCCTGCAGTGCCTTCATGACGGCCGGCTGGGTCGCGCACTCGATGTACTCCACCCGCGGCAGGTCAGCCGCGGGGCGCCGTCCGATCGCCAACCGGATCTGCTCGCGCGTGGTCCGGTCGTCGCTGTAAACCAGAACGGTTCTCGTCTCCGGGGCTGTCGCGGTGCTCATCGGATGCGTCCTCACGGCTTGGGCTGCGGTCGGCGTTCGATCTTACCGGCCGCCGTGATACCTACAGTGCCCGGAGAGGCTATCCAACACGCCGGAGCACGGTTCATGGGGTCGGGGTGTGTTCGCGTACAGCTACCGACATAATGGCATTCGTGGCCCAGGCATCCGCAGTATCGACAGCGCCGGCTCCGGCCCCTGAACGACCAAACATGGTCTCAGTGGGCACGATCGTCTGGCTGTCCAGCGAGCTCATGTTCTTCGCGGCGTTGTTCGCGATTTACTTCACGATCCGCTCGGTACGGCCGGACGTGTGGGAAGCGAACACCCAGCTGCTGAACATTCCCTTCGCGGCGGCGAACACCACCGTCCTGGTCCTCTCGTCCGTCACCTGCCAGTTCGGCGTCTGGCGAGCCGAGCGGGGGCAGGTCGGCCGGACGGGAAGCCTGATGCAGGTCGGCCGCTGGGGCATGCGTGAGTGGTTCGTCCTCACCTTCATCATGGGCGCGGTCTTCGTGGCCGGTCAGGTCTACGAGTACGCCGAGCTGGCCATCCACGAAGGCCTCACGCTTTCCAGCGACGCCTTCGGCTCGATCTTCTACCTGGCCACGGGCTTCCACGCCCTGCACGTCACCGGCGGGTTGATGGCGTTCCTGTTCGTCCTGGGCCGTACGTTCATGGCCCGCCGGTTCACCCACGAACAAGCCACCAGCGCGATCGTCGTGTCGTATTACTGGCACTTCGTCGACGTGGTCTGGATCGGGCTGTTCCTGACCATCTACGCGGTTCAATGACGAGGAGCGCTGTGACTGCGATCTCCGCCCGCCGGCGCCATCCGCTGGCGGCCGCCGTCGTCCTGTTCGTCGCCCTGCTCCTCTTCGGAGGGCTGTACGCGGCGTTCGCGCCGGCGAGCCAGGCCGACGTTCAGGCCAGCACGTCCACTCAGATCGACGAGGGCCGCCGGCTGTTCGCGATCGGCTGCTCCAGCTGCCACGGAATCAACGGCGAGGGCCAGACTCGCGAGGACGGCACGGTCCTCGGCCCGTCGCTGGTGGGTGTCGGCGCCGCCGCCGTCGACTTCCAAGTGGGAACCGGGCGGATGCCGGCCGGTCCACCGGGGGCGCAGTTGCCCCGCAAGGACGTCCAGTACACCGACGAGGAGATCGAGGCGCTCGCCGCCTACGTCGCATCGCTGGCGCCGGGCCCCGAGATTCCCGGCGCCGCCGACGTCGATCCGGAGCGTGGAAATGTCGCCCGCGGCGGTGAGCTGTTCCGCACCAACTGTGCCCAGTGCCACAACGCGACGGGACAAGGCGGGGCCCTCTCCTACGGCAAGTACGCACCGCCGCTGGCCGGCGTCGAGCCCAAGCACATCTACGAAGCGATGCTGACCGGACCGCAGGCAATGCCGGTGTTCAACGAGGACACGCTGAGCCCGGACGAGAAGCGCGACATCATCTCCTTCCTCAAGCACATCGAGGAGGAGCCGAACCCGGGCGGCGCCGGCATCGGACGCATCGGCCCGGTCTCCGAGGGGCTGTGGGGGTGGCTCATCGGCATCGGATCGCTCATCGGCGCCGCCGTGTGGCTCGGAGCGAAGCGGTCATGACGATATCGAGGGACGACGAGATGTCCGAGTACACGACCGAGTCGGGCACTGAGCTCGAGCGCCGTGAGCCGGTCGGCGATCCGATTCCGGACCCTGGCTTCCCGGAGCCGCCGCCGCGTCTCACCGACACCGAAGTCAAGGCTGAGCGACGCGCAGAGCGCCAGGTGGCCGGCATGTTCGGCCTGGCGTCCGTGCTTGTCATCGTCTTCCTGGTGGCCTATGTCGCGTTTCCGATCGCGGCCGGTGAGGGTGGCGTCGACGTCGGCGCGGTCCGCAACTCGAACCTGGCTCTCGGGCTGACCCTGGGTGGTGGCCTGCTGCTGATCGGCATCGGGGCGATCCACTGGGCCCGTAAGCTCATGACCAGCCACCAGGTCGTCCACGAGCGACACGAGTTGCGCAGCAATGACGAGACCCGGGCGGCGACGCTGTCCGACTTCGAGCTCGGCGCCGAGGAGAGCGGGTTCGGCCGGCGCAAGCTGATCCGCAACAGCCTGATCGGCGCGATGGCGCTGCTGCCGCTGCCCGCGGTCATCCTGCTGCGCGACCTCGGGCCGGTTCCCGGCGGCGTCAAGAAGAGCACGGTGTGGGACACCGGCGTCCGGGTCGTCAAGGACCGCAGCTTCGAGCCGATCCGACCGTCTGACCTTGAGGTGGGCTCCCTTGTCACGGCCATGCCGGAGTCGTACCTGGACCTCCCAGACCATGGGCCGGCGAGACCGAACGAGCGGGCGAAGGCGTCGGTGTTCCTGATCCGGATGGAGCCCGGGGAGTTCCGCGTCGAAGAGGGCCGGGAGAACTGGCACATCGACGGGATCGTCTGCTACTCGAAGATCTGCACGCACGTCGGCTGCCCGATCACTCTGTACGAGCGTGACACGCACCACATGCTGTGCCCCTGCCACCAGTCGACGTTCAACCTTGCTGAGGGCGGCGAAGTCGTCTTCGGCCCTGCGAGGCGCCCGCTGCCGCAGCTGCCGCTCGCCGTGGACGACGAGGGGTACCTGGTCGCACAGAGCGACTTCGTCGATCCCGTTGGCCCGAGTTTCTGGGAGATGAACACATGAGCGCAGTGGTCAACGGCGCCGGCAAGCTCGTCAGCTGGGTCGACGACCGGGTCACGACGAACAACTGGCTGAAGCGGAACGTCCGCAAGGCCTTCCCGGACCACTGGTCGTTCCTGCTGGGCGAGATCGCGCTCTACAGCTTCATCGTCATCCTGCTGTCCGGAGTGTTCCTGACCCTCTGGTTCAAGCCGTCGATGGCCCACGTCGTGTACGACGGCGCCTACGCGCCGCTGCGCGACATCGGCATGTCTGAGGCGTTCGCGTCGACCCTCGAGCTTTCGTTCGAGGTCCGGGGCGGCCTGCTGATGCGGCAGATCCACCACTGGGGTGCGAATATCTTCATCGCAGCCATGTCGGTGCACATGCTGCGCATCTTCTTCACCGGAGCATTCCGCAAGCCGCGCGAGATCAACTGGGTGATCGGGACGCTGCTGCTGGTGCTCGGCATCACCAACGGCTTCACCGGCTACTCCCTTCCGGACGACCTGGTCTCCGGAACCGGCATGCGGATCATCGAGGGCGGCATGCTGGCCATCCCGGTCGTCGGGACGTACCTCTCGTCGTTCCTGTTCGGTGGCGAGTTCCCCGGCGACGACGCGATCTCCCGGCTGTACGTCATCCACATCCTGCTCGTCCCCGGCCTGATCCTGGCGCTGGTGACAATCCACCTGATCCTGATCTGGTACCAGAAGCACACGCACTGGGGCGGACCCGGCCGGAGCAACAGCAACGTGGTCGGTTACCCGCTGTTCCCCATCTACACCGCCAAGGCGGGCGGGTTCTTCTTCGTCGTGTTCGGCGTCATCGTCCTGCTGGCGGCGACAATCCAGATCCTCCCGCTGTGGCTCTTCGGACCGTACGACCCGTCCGTTGTCTCCGCGGGTACCCAACCGGACTGGTACGTAGGCTTCCTCGACGGCGCGTTACGCATCATGCCAGCGTGGGAGTTCTTTATCGCCGGCTATCCGATAAGCATCAACGTGCTCGTGCCGGCCGTGCTGCTGCCCGGCCTGATCCTGACGCCGTTGATCCTGTACCCCTGGATCGAGCAGTGGGTCACCGGCGACAGGCGTGAGCACCACGTGCTGGACCGGCCGCGCAACCAGCCCGTCCGCACCGGCATCGGCGTCGCGTTCATCATGTTCTACCTGCTGCTGTGGATCTCCGGCGGTAACGACTTCGTGGCCACGATCTTCAACATCCCGGTGATGTGGATCACGAGGTTCATGCAGGTCGCGATCATCGTGCTGCCACCCCTGATGTTCTGGGTGACCAAGCGAATCTGCCTTGGCCTCCAGCGGCGTGACCGCGAGCGGGTGCTGCACGGGGCGGAGTCCGGCGTGATCGTGGTGAGCCCCGACGGGGAGTTCTCGGAGATGCACGCGCCGCTCGCCGACGCGACCGCCTACCAGCTCACCACGCACGAGCGCCAGGCGCCGTTTGACCTCGGCCCGGAGACCGACGAGTACGGCATTCCCGCGCCGCGCCGGCGGACGACCAAGGTGCGTTCCCGGCTGTCGAAGTTCTACTTCGGGGACGTCATCCAGAAGCCGACGCGCGACGAGCTTGAGCTGGCACACCACGACGGCCACCCTGGGGACGGCCACCGCGAGGTCGAAACCGGCCGTCCGGAATGATCACGTAAAGAGGTACTCCGCACGTAAACCAGGCTTGCAGGCGTCGCAAAGCTGGGGGAACCCTCGTAGTGGTCCGGGCGGAATGCCGGGATAGCGTGTCGACGTTAGCCAACACGAGCCTGCACGGGCTGGAATACGAGGGGGGTCAGGGTGTCGCGACGAGGTTGGGC
>JASLBX010000178.1 GCA_030146385.1 Jiangellaceae bacterium
GGCTGATGCGCGACCGCGGACAGCCAGCCGAGCCCGGCGCCGACGAAGACCAGCACGACCGCGCCAACGCCTTCGCGTCGCCAGGCCACAAGCCAACCCCCGAATCCGACCACGAGCAGCGCAAGCTGAACCGGCTGCTCGATCGACGCCAGCATCCCGTCGCCGTCGGGACTATGCGGAAGGCCCGCTGTCAGGAAGAGCACGCCGAGCGCAACGATCGCAGCGATGGTCCACGCCCGGGCTGCGCCTCGCAGGAGCCGTTGCGTAGAGGGACGTAGGGCGAACAGGCCATGCCTCGGCATTGCGGTGGCGGGCGCCTCTGGCATGCTCCCAGCCTTGCTCCCTCGGTGGGCGAACGCCACCATTGCGGTGAGAAGGTCATGCGACGCTTCATGAGACGACGAGGCGCCACGCTGCTCGGCGTGGTCGCGATCATGATGCTGGCCGCGTGCGACGGCAGCACGGATCAGCAGAGTGTGACTCCAGACGAGATGACCGGGAGGGACAGCATGCAAATGACCTCGACGGCGTTCGAACACGAAGGCACGATTCCGGAGCGCTACACATGCGACGGCGACGACGTGTCGCCTCCCCTGGCAGTGGCCGAGGTGCCGGCCGACGCCAGGTCCCTTGTGCTAATCATGGACGATCCCGACGCGCCTCGGGGCACCTGGGATCACTGGGTGGCCTACGACATCCCGACCGATATTGAGATCCCCGAAGGGGTCGGATCGCTCGGCACGGATGGCACGAACTCATGGGACCGCACGGGCTACGGCGGTCCGTGCCCGCCGAGCGGGACGCATCGTTACGTCTTCCACGTCTACGCGCTCGACACCGAGCTCGGCCTCCCAGCCGGCGCCACCAAGGCGGAGGTGCTGGACGCCATGGCGGGCCACGTCGTCGCCGAAAGCACCCTGCTCGGCCACTACGGCCGGTAGAACGGCCGGCTCGTCCCGCCTTACGGGTCGGACGACGGGAAGCCGTGCTGGCCGTGCAGGCGCACGAACCGGGCAAGCGTGATTACGCGCATCCGCTCCAGCCCACCATCCGTCCGGCTGAACAGCACCACCTTCTCGTGGCCGCCCAGCCCGACCGGCTGTACCAGGCGTCCACCGGGACGCAGTTGCTCGACCAGCGGCGAAGGCACGCTCGGATAGGCCGCCGACACGAGGACGGCGTCGTACGGGGCGTGGTCCGGCACGCCGGCGCTGCCATCACCCGCGAGCAGGGTCACGTTGCCGACTTCCTGTCGGTCAAGGTTCCGCCGGGCATGCTCAACAAGGTCCGGCCAGACGTCGATGCTCACGACATCACGGGCGAGCCGCGCCAGCAGAGCGGTCTGGAAACCGAGCCCGGTGCCGACTTCCAGCACGTGTTCGTCCCCGGCTAACTCAAGCGCCGCGATCATCTGAGCCGAGAGCGATGGCTGCGTGGTGACCTGATCATGGGCGATCGGGATGGGCTCGTCCCAGTAGGCGTTGCCGAGCCGGTCCGGGGGGACGAACTCGCTGCGCGGTATGGCGCGGACCGCCTCGAGCACGCGCTCGTCGATAACGCCGGCCGCCTTGACGGCTCGGGCAAGCTGCTCAGGGCCCACGTTCGTACCCTCCATCGTGCCGCATTACGTATCTGGATACCCGTACCGTGAGCCGTCAGCCACAGAGACGCAGCGCCAGGACGGCGTAGACGCGGGCGAACGCGACCACCTCGACCAGCGGTACGAACTCGTCGGCCGTGTGTGCACTGGCCACCGAGCCAGGCCCGAGCTGGACGGTCGGGACTCCGGCCGCCGCGTACTGGCGCAGGTCCGAGCCGTAGGGGGCGCCACGAACGGCGGGCTCCCATCCTTCGACGTCGGCGACCGCTCGTGCGGCATCATCGAGCAGCCGGTGACCCCCGGGGAGCCGGCCGGACGCGAAGGCGCCGCCTGGCCAGCTGACCCGAGCCGGGTGGGCCGACAGCCAGGGATCGGACGCGCACGCCCGTGCGATCGCGGCTTCGAACTCGGCTCTGGCCTGCTCGACGGGTTCGTCCAGCCGGACGCCGTACCGGCCTGTGGCGATGAGCAGATCCGGCACCGTGCTGGCCCAGTCGCCCGCCCGGACGATGCCCACTGAAATCGGGTACGGCAGGTCGAGATGGCGGAGGAGCGGGTCGACGTCACGGTTGCGCCGCGCCTCAAGCTCGCGCAGTGCGGCCAGCAGCGGGACTGTCGCATCGACCGCCGAGTACCCGTCGAGCCGGGACGAACCGTGGGCGGCCCGTCCCGGAACCTGGAGGCGGAACGTGAGCGAGCCGGCGTTGGCTGGAATAACGCAGGCATCGGTCGGCTCGGCGATGACGCAGGCGTCACCGGTGTGGCCGCGCTGGAGCGTCGCGTATGCGCCCACGCCGCCGTCCTCCTCACCGATGACGGCATGGACGGCGAGCGGCTGGCGGAGCGTAACGCCACTGGCGCGGAGCGCGCGAACTGCGGCGAGGATGGCTGCGACCCCGGCTTTCATGTCCGACGTACCCCGCCCGTACAACGCATCGCCCTCGCGCGCCAGCCGCCAGGGATGGTGCGACCACCGGCTGAGATCGCCCGCCGGCACAACATCCGTGTGGCCGGACAGGATAAGGCCAGGGCGCTCTGTGTGATCGCCGATCACTCCCACGCATCCGTAGGCCTCGTCGCGGTCGACCTCCTCACCGGGGTAACCCGGCAAATCCCGGAGCTCAGCGAGATCAAGCTTCCAGTGATCGACCCCTGCGCCCAGGTCGGTGAGCCGTTCCGCGCACCACTGCTGGACGTCAACCTCACCGGCCGAACCGCCGACGCTCGGAATTGCCACCAGTGCGGCGAGGTCGGCGACGATGCCGTCGGCATCGATCGCGTCGACCACAGCCTGCTCGACCGCCGTGAGTGTCATGCGCGCGATTCTGCCCGACGCCGCCGACAGCGGTTCCGTCCCGGGGCGCGGCCCGTTAGGCCGTCCTGGCCCGGCGGCTGATGAAGAAGGCGGTGTACACCAGCGCCACTGCGGCTGTCAGCGCGAGCAGGACCAAACCCCACGTGTAAGACCCGGCCGCGCTGTATACCGCGCCCATGACAAGCGGCGGGAAGAACCCACCGAGGGCACCGGCCGCACCGACGACACCGGTCACCGAACCGACCTTTTCCGGCGGCACGATGCGCGCCACCAGCGCGAACACCGCTCCTGCTCCGGCACCCAGGGCACCGGCATGCCGAGGTCTACTTCAACCACCGCACCGGCAAGGCCGAGAAGTGCACGTTCTGGCTACCCGCGGGTCGAAGTTGGCATCCCGACGGTCTGCTCGGAAACCTGCGTCGGCCGGCTGCCGTACATCGGGGTCTTCCTTTATGACGCGGATCGAGTGCCACAACTACCGCGAAACCGTGTCGCCGTGGTTCCGGTCGATCTTCGCCTTGCAGCCGAACATCGAGACGATGAGCGAGGCGCCGCAGTCCTTCCAGCTGCACACCCTGGTGGGCATGCTGCTGTTCGCGGTGGCCGTTCACGCGGCTGGTGCACGCGTTCACCGCGCCGCTCGGTTACCTGTTCCGCCCGTACGTCGTGTACCGGTCGCGTGAGGGTGGGCCGGCGTCCCGGCAACCCCGCCGCGGCTGGGAGCGCACGCCAAGCTGACGGTGCCCGGGCCTACGATGGCAATGGAGGTGGGGCCGATGGAGATCACCCAACGTGCAGCCGTCGGCGTCGACCATGAAGCGCCGACGTCGGCCCTACTGGAGCGCATCCGCGCCGGCATCATCGGCGAAGACGAGGTGCTCGACGGCCCGTACGGGCCACGGCGCATCACCTACGCCGACTACACCGCGTCGGGGCGGTCGCTCGACTTCATCGAAGACTTCATCCGCGAGCAGGTGCTGCCGCGGTACGCCAACACCCATACCGAGAGCTCAGGCACAGGCCTGCAGACCACCCGGCTGAGGGAGGACGCCCGGCGCATCATTCGCGACGCGGTCGGCGGCACCGAAGCCGACCTGTTCATCTTTTGCGGCTCTGGCGCCACGAGTGCGGTTAACAAGCTGGTTGGAATCCTGGAGGTGCGGATCCCGGACGGCCTCGCCGCGCGCTGGCAGCTGGACGAGCAGATCCCGGCCGAGCAGCGGCCCGTCGTGTTCGTCGGGCCATACGAGCATCACTCCAACGAGCTGCCCTGGCGGGAGTCCATCGCCGAGGTCGTGGCAATCGGTGCGGACCTGGACGGGCATATCGACAAGCAAGACCTTGAGCGCCGGCTGATCGAGTTCGCCGACCGTCCACTACGGATAGGCAGCTTCTCCGCAGCCTCAAACGTCACCGGGATCCTGTCCGACACGAGCGGCATCGCGTCGCTACTGCACCGACACGGCGCGCTGTCGTTCTGGGACTACGCCGCGGCGGCGCCGTACGTCCCGATCCGAATGGCCGAGACCGCACCAGGTGCTGGCGACTACAAGGACGCGATCTTCCTGTCGCCGCACAAGTTCGTGGGCGGGCCGCAGACGCCCGGAGTGCTCGTGGTGCGGCGAGAACTCGTCCGTAACCAGGTTCCGACCGTGCCGGGCGGGGGGACGGTGCTGTTCGTCGACCCGGTCGGGCACCGGTACCTCAACGACCCGGTCGCGCGCGAGGAAGGTGGTACGCCGGCGATCGTGGAATCGATCCGGGCCGGGCTGGTCTTCGCGCTGAAGGAGGCGGTCGGCACCGACCTGATCCACGCCCGCGAGGAGCGGTTCTGGCGGCGCGCACTCGACCGGTGGCAGCGCAATCCCAACATCGAGATCCTCGGCAACCCGGATGCTGCGCGGCTGTCCATCGTGTCCTTCCGGATCCGGTACGGATCGCGGTACCTGCACCACAACTTCATCGTGGCCGTGCTGAACGATCTGTTCGGGATTCAGGCCCGAGGGGGCTGCTCGTGCGCCGGGCCGTACGGTCACCGGCTGCTGGCTATCGACGCCGCGCATTCCCATGCGTTCGAGAACGAGGTCGAGCGAGGGTGTGACGGCATCAAACCCGGTTGGGCACGGGTGAACTTCAACTACTTCATCACCGACGCGGTGTGCGACTTTCTCACCGACGCCGTCGACGAGGTGGCAACCAACGGTTACCGGCTGCTGCCGGACTACCGGTTCGACCCGCAGTCGGGCTTGTGGACGCACCGCGCCGGCCTCACCGAACCGCCGCTGCGGCTGACCGAAGTGCGGTTCGGTCCCGACGGCGCGCTGCAGTATCCGGGCCAGCGGGCGCGAGCGGGCGAGGAAGCGCTTCCTGACTTCCTCGCTGCCGCCCGCGCCCTTCTCGCCTCCAGGCCAGACCACGTCGACGACGGGCCGACGGGGCTGTCGGAGGAGTTCGAAGCGCTGCGCTGGTTCCCGCTACCCCCCGATTGTCTGGACGGTGCGGACCGCACCCCCTAGGTCAGGTCGAACACCAGCCGGGCCTCGATCGCGGCGTCCTCCACCTCGCGGATCGCCTCGTTGACGTCGTCCAGCCGCCGGATCTCGTACCGGACAGACGTCTTGCCTGCGGCGTGCAACGCGAACACCTCCTGGAGGTCGACTCGGGTACCGACGATCGAGCCGACGACCTTGATCCCGTTCAGCACGGTCTCGAAGATTGGCAGCTGGATCTCGTCGTCCGCGGGCAGGCCGACGAACACGAGCGTCCCGCCACGCTTGAGCGACCCGTAGGACTGCTCGAACGCGATCGGGCTGACCGCAGTGGCGATCGCCGAGTCGGCGCCGCCGAGGGCCTTGATGAACTTGATGGGGTCCTCGGACCGGGCGTTGACGGTGTACGCCGCGCCGAGCTCCTTGGCCATCTGCAGCTTGTCATCGTTCAGGTCCACGGCGACGACCTGGGCGCCGGCGATCTGGGCGTACTGGAGCGCCAGGTGGCCCAAGCCGCCCACGCCGAACACGGCGACCAGGTCGGAGGAGCGAGCTCCGGAGACCTTGACCGCCTTGTAGGTGGTGACGCCGGCGCAGGTGAGCGGTGCGGCATCGAACGGGTCGATGCTCTCCGGCACCTTGCCGACGTAGCTCGCATACGCGATCGCGTATTCGCCCCAGCCACCGTCGATGGAGTATCCGGTGTTCTTCTGCCGCTCGCACAGGGTCTCCCAGCCGGTGGTGCAGTACTCGCACTCGCCGCACGCCCACCCCAGCCATGGGATGGCGACCCGGTCGCCGACGGAAAGGTTCGTCACGCCTTCGCCGAGGCGTTCGACCAGGCCCACGCCCTCGTGACCGGGGACGAATGGCGGCCGGGG
>JASLBX010000297.1 GCA_030146385.1 Jiangellaceae bacterium
CGGCGGCATCATCAACGACCCCGTGCTGCTGCGCGTGGAGGAGAACCGGTTCTGGCTCTCGCTCGCGGACAGCGACGTCGGACTCTGGGCGATGGGACTCGCACACGCCGGCGGGTGGAACGTCCAAGTCCAAGAGGTGGACGTCTCTCCCGTTCAGGTCCAGGGACCGAAGTCGAAAGACGTCATGGTCGACCTGTTCGGCCCGTCGGTGCTGGACATCCCCTACTACTACCTGCGGCGTTACGACCTGGACGGCCTGGATGTCGTCGTCAGCCGGACCGGGTACACCGCCGAACTCGGCTTCGAGATCTACCTGCACAACGCGAGCCGCGACGCCGGAAGGCTCTGGGACCGGGTGTGGGACGCCGGGCGGCCGTATGGACTGCGGCCGATCGGCCCCTGCCACATCCGCCGGATCGAAGCCGGCATACTCGCCTACGGCTGCGACATCACGCTCGACACGAACCCGCTCGAGGTGGGCTACGACTACCACTGGATGGTCGACCTCGGCCAGGACGCGGACTTCGTCGGCAAGGAGGCACTACGCCGGATCAAGGCCGAGGGCATCTCGCGGCTCATGGTCGGCGTGGAGATCGACGGCGAGCCGCTCGGCTCGTACAACGACAACTCGATGATCGAGCCGTTTGCTGTGTTCTCGCCCGGTGGCGAGCCGATCGGCCAGGTCACCAGCGCGTGCTACTCGCCGCGGCTGGAGCGGAACATCGGGCTGGCGATGCTGGCCATTGGCCACACGGAGCTCGGCACGCAGGTCGGCGTCGAGACCCCGTCCGGCCTTCGCAACGGCGCGGTCGTCGAGAAACCGTTCGTCGACCCGCGCAAGGACACGCCGAAGGCCGACCTGCGGGGGTAGCCGGCCATGGTTCTGACCGGTAGCCGGAAGCCGACTCGCCGCGCCACCGAGGCTCTGCTCGAAACCCCACGGTTCGAGCTGGTACCGGTGCATGGCGCGATCGATCAGGCCCGTTACCTGCCGCCGGGTGCGACGGTGACCGTCACGTCGTCGCCGGGCCGCGGCTCCGAGCCGACGATCTCGCTCGTCGAGGCACTCGCAGAAGAGGGGTTCCACGCCGTCCCGCACCTCGCTGCCCGCCAGCTACGGGACGACGCCGAACTCAGCTCGATCCTGAAACGGCTCGACGGTGCGGCGGTGCGCGACGTATTCGTGGTCGGCGGCGACGCGAGCGAGCCGGCCGGCGACTTCCCCGACGGCCGCAGCCTGCTCAAAGCTATGGACCGGCTCGGGCACGGTTTCGAGCAGGTGGGCGTCCCGTCCTATCCGGAAGGCCACCACGCGATCGGCGACGACGAGTTGTGGGCCGACCTGGCGGCCAAGCGCGACTTCGCGACGTACACCGTGACGCAGCTGTGCTTCGACGCCGACGCGATCTGCCGGTTCGCCGCGGCCGCCGCGTTCCGGGGTCTCGACCTGCCGATCGTCGTCGGAGTTCCCGGAGCCGTGGACGCGGCCAAGCTGTTGCGGATCAGCCTGAAGGTCGGCGTCGGCGAGTCCTTGAAGTTCGTCCGGGGCAACGCGGCCGTGGCACGACGGTTGCTGCGGCCGGTGGGGTACCGGCCGGACGGGCTGGTCCGCAAGCTCGCGGCCCGGTCCCGGGACGACCGGTGCCCGATCACGAGCCTGCACATCTACACGTTCAATCAGGTCAGCCAGACCGTCGGCTGGCTGCACGAGGCCCGCCGACGTGCGGCCGCCTGAAGGAGCACACATGGCCATGCCGACCGACTTGGAGATCTCCCGAAGCGCGGTGCTCAAGCCGCTCGATCGCGTCGGGGCCACGCTCGGCCTCGGCGAGCACCTGCTTGAGCCGTACGGCCGGGCCGCCGCCAAGATCTCCCTCGACGCCGTCGAAGAGTTGGCCGACCGTCCCCCGGGAAAGTACGTGGTCGTCTCGGCGATCACACCGACGCCGCTCGGCGAGGGCAAGACCACGACGACCGTGGGCCTCGGCCAGGCGTTCGGCCAGCTCGGCAAGCGCGCGGCGGTTGCGATCCGGCAGCCGTCCCTCGGGCCGACGTTCGGCATCAAGGGCGGTGCGGCCGGCGGCGGCTACGCGCAGGTCGCCCCGATGGAGGCGCTCAACCTGCACCTCACCGGCGACATGCACGCCGTGACCGCAGCGAACAACATGCTGGCGGCCATCGTCGACAACCACATCCACAAGGGCAACAAGCTCGGGCTCGATCCGCACGCGGTCACCTGGCGGCGGGTGCTGGACGTCAACGACCGTGACCTTCGCTCGATCGTCACCGGCCTGGGTGGCCGCTCGGACGGCACTCCGCGGCAGACCGGCTTCGACATCACGGCCGCCAGCGAGGTGATGGCCGTCCTCGCCCTGTCGACCAGCCTGCACAACCTGCGGGAGCGGTTGGGCCGGATCGTCGTCGGCTATGACCGGGACGGCGCCCCTGTTACCGCCGAGGCGCTGCGGGCGGCCGGCGCGATGACGGTCATTCTCCGCGAGGCGATCAAGCCGAACCTGATGCAGACCGTCGAGCAGACACCCGTCCTGGTGCACTGCGGCCCGTTCGGCAACATCGCCACCGGCAACTCCTCGATCGTCGCGGACCTGATCGGCATCCGCGGCGCGGAGTACCTGGTCACCGAGGCCGGTTTCGGCGCCGACATGGGTGCCGAGCGGTTCTTCAACATCAAGTGCCGGGTCTCGGGGCTCCGGCCGGACGCCGCCGTCGTGGTCGCCACCGTCCGCGCGCTGAAGGTCCACACCGGCAAGTACAAGGTAGCGGCGGGCAAGCCACTGCCCGACGAGTTGCTGGCCGAGAACCCGGACGACGTCCTCGAAGGTGCGGCCAACCTGCGCAAGCAGATCGCGAACATCCGACTGCACGGCGTGACGCCGGTGGTGGCGGTCAACTCGTTCCCCACCGACTACCCGAGCGAGCGGCAGGCCATCCTGGACGTCGCCGCCGAAGAGGGTGTCCGGGCCGCCTGCTGCACCCACTTCTCGGAGGGCGGCAAGGGAGCCGTCGAGCTCGCCGAGGCGGTCATCGAGGCCTGCGAGGCGCCGAGCGACTTCCGCTTCCTCTACCCCGACAACCTACCGCTCGTCGACAAGATCGACACCATCGCGCGGCGCGTCTACGGGGCGGACGGCCTCGAGGTCTCGCCGGTGGCGCAGCGCCAGCTGGCCGACTACGAGCGACTCGGTTTCGGCAACCTGCCGGTCTGCGTCGCCAAGACCCATCTGTCGCTGTCGGCCGATCCGGCCTTGATAGGCGTGCCCAGCGGGTGGAAGCTGCCGGTACGGGAGGTTCGCGCTTCGGTCGGTGCGGGCTTCATCTACCCGATCTGCGGGCAGATGCGCACCATGCCGGGGCTGTCGTCCTCACCAGCCGCCGAACGGATCGACATCGACGCGGCCGGCGAGATCGTCGGCCTGTCCTAGTAGGGAGTGACGCTGAGATGACCAGCCTTCCGGACCGAGCCAGCGTTGTCGTGATCGGTGCGGGCATCGTGGGCAACTCGGTGGCGTACCACCTGGCCGAGCTGGGCTGGCGCAACATCGTCTTGATCGACAAGGGCCCGCTTCCCGACCCGGGCGGCTCGACCGGGCACGCGTCCAACTTCATCTTCCCGGTCGACCACTCCAAGGAGTTGACCTCGCTGACGCTCGACTCGATGCGCCAGTACGAGAAGCTCGGCGTCCTCACTACCAGTGGCGGTATTGAGGTCGCCCGAGAGCCCGAGCGGGTCGAAGAGCTCCGCCGGCGGATGTCGTCAGCTACTGCGTGGGGCATTGAGGCCGAGCTGATCAGCCCTGCCCGGGTCAAGGAGCTCGTGCCGTTTCTTAACGCCGACCTAGTGTTGGCCGGGTTTTGGTCGCCGTCGGTCGCCGTCGTTGACCCGCTCCAAGCCGGGGCGCTGATGCGCGAGCAGGCGATCGACCGGGGTGCACTCGTCACGGCGCCGAACACGGAAGTGCTCGGTATCGATACTGCCCGCGGTGCGGTGACGGCCGTCCGTACGGACCGCGGCGACATCGAGACCGAGACCGTCGTGGTGGCCTGCGGGGCGTGGAGCCCGCGGATCGCGGCCATGGCCGGTGCGAGCATCCCGCTAACCCCTGCGGTCCACCAGATGATCGACGTCGGCCCCATACCCGAACTGGCCGCGACCGGCTCGGAGATCGGCTATCCGATCATCCGCGACATGGACCCGTTCATGTACGAGCGGCAGAACGGCGCGGACCTGGAGATCGGCTCGTATGCGCACCGGCCGATCTTGTACGACCCGGACGAGATCCCGTCCATCGCGGAGGCCCAGCTCTCCCCGACGCAGCTGCCGTTCACCGCCGAGGACTTCGACCCCCAGTTGGAGCAGGCGCTCGAGCTGTTTCCGGACATCCTGGGCCGCGAGGGCGCGGGGGTGAAGCACGCGATCAACGGCCTGCTCTCACTGACGCCGGACGGCAGCCCCCTTCTGGGTGAGTCGCCGGAGGTGCGGGGGTTGTGGTCGGCGGCCGCCGTCTGGATCAAGGAGGGCCCCGGCACCGGCCGCGCGGTCGCCGAGTGGATGACCCACGGCAACCCCGAGATCGACCTGGGCCACTCCGACATCGCCCGGTTCTACCCGCACCAGCGCACGCGTGCGCACGTGCGCGCCCGCACGAGCGAGGCCTTCAACAAGACCTACGGCATCGTCCACCCCGGCGAGCAGTGGGAGAGCGACCGGCGCAGCAGGCTGTCACCGATGTACGCCGACCAGGTCGCCCGGGGAGCGGTGTTCTTCGAGACCGCAGGCTGGGAGCGGCCGCACTGGTACGCCTCCAACGCCCACCTCGTCGAGGAGTACGGCGACCGCACCATGCCGCGCGAGCACGAGTGGGACGCGCGCTGGTGGTCGCCGATCATCAACGCCGAGCACCTGGCGATGCGCGACCG
>JASLBX010000298.1 GCA_030146385.1 Jiangellaceae bacterium
GGTCAGGTCCACCCGCACTTCAGCGTGCGGGACGGGGGTCTCGCTCATGCGCACCGATTGTGCCAGCCCGTCCCCTGATGATTACCGGGACGGGAAGGCGCGCGGGAGTGCGTCCAGGACGTCCGTGGCGCTGGGATAGGCCGCTGCTTGCGCCGCCAGCCGTCCGGCCAGCCCATGCACGTACGCGGCCACGCTACCGGCGTCGAGCGGGTCGAGCCTGCTGGCCAGCAGCGATCCGGCGAGGCCTGAGAGGACGTCTCCCGAACCCGCCGTCGCCAGCGCCGGTGTTCCGGTGGGGTTGACCCGCACCCGGCCGTCGGACGCCGCTACCAGAGTGGTCGATCCCTTGAGCAGGACAGTCGCGTTCCAGCGGCGGGCCGCAGCGGTTGCGAAGTGCAACCGGCGGGCTTCGACTTCCTCCCGGGACTCCCCGAGCAAGCGGGCCAACTCCCCGGCATGCGGCGTGAGCAGGGCGGGCGTCTCGAAGCGCGCAGGCAAGTGGCGCAGGCCGTCGGCGTCCACGACGACCGGCACGCCTTCGGCCAGCGCCTTGGCCACTTCCGTCCGCTGAGACTCACCCATGCCCGGGCCGATCACCCACGCCTGGACGCGCCCCGGCGCCGCGACCACTTCGGGCCAGCGGGCCCGGACCGCATCGGCCGCCGCGCCCGGGTACCGGACCATCCCAGCTCCCCCACGGACTGCGCCGCCTACCGATAGGACAGCGGCTCCGGTGTAGTCGGGCGACCCGGCCAGCACGCCCACCACGCCGCGCCGGTATTTGTCGACGTCCCGGCCGGGAACGGGAAGCAGGCTCGCCACGTCGCGGTCGTCGAGCACCTCAACGGTGGGTCGCGGCAGGTAGGGAACCAGGCCTATGTCGACGTCCACGATCCGTCCGGTGGCCGCCGCTGCCGGGTCGACGACCAGACCGATCTTGCGTGCGCCGAACGTCACAGTGAGGTCGGCTCGGACGTGTGCTCCCGGCGTCTCTCCCGTGTCCGGATCGATGCCGCTGGGCAGGTCGACGGCGACGACGAGCCCGCCCCGGTCATCGGCGATCTCGGCCAGCCGGGCAGCGTCGTCCCGCAGGCCGCCCCGGCCCCCGATGCCGAGCATCCCGTCCACGACGAGGTCGGCGCGGGCGATCGACCGGACGGGACGGTCGCTGACCCGGCCGCCGGCCGCCCGGAATGTGGCAAGCCCGCCTGCGTGCGCCCGGTCGCGGCGGAGCAGGATGGCGTCGACCCGAGCGCCCCGGCGGGCCAGGCTCGCCCCGGCGTACAGAGCGTCCCCACCGTTGTCGCCCGCACCGACGAGCAATGCGACGTTCGCGCCATACGGCCCGTCGAGCACTCGCGCGCACTGGGCGGCGAGCGCGGAGGATGCCCGCTGCATGAGCGCGCCTTCGGGCAGCCGGGCCATGAGCTCGGACTCTGCGAGCCGGATATGGCGGACGCTGTAGACGCCGATCACGGAATCCTCCCGACGGGTGGAGTTGCAGCTTCGGCGCGTCCCGTCCCGGTGCTCTCGAGGACGACGACCGCGGACGCGATACCCGCGTCGTGCGAGATCGATAGATGGATGGTCTCGACGTTCAGTTCGTCGCAGCGCTTCGCCACGGTGCCCGAGACTTGGAGCCATGGCCGACCGTCGTCGGTGCTGACGACTTCGGCGTCGTGCCAGTGCAGCCCGCTTGGAGCGCCGAGAGCCTTGGCGAGCGCCTCTTTGGCGGCGAACCGGGCCGCTTGGGACGCGATTGGTCGTTGCCGCTCCGCGATAGTGAACAGCCGTTCGGCGAGGCCGGGCGTGCGCTCGAGCGTCTCGGCGAACCGGGCCACGCCGACCACGTCGATGCCTACGCCCACGATCACGGGCCTAGCCTCGCACACGCTGCGTTGGTCGCCGGAGCCCTTTCTCTTGCCTTCTCGTACATCCACGGCGGGGGCGGACCTGCACGCACCACTGCATCGGCCCGGGCTTGCCTGGTTGCATGCCCGTGTTCCACCCGCTACCTTGTACAGCATGGAACCGGGCGGAGCACGTAACCCACTGTCGCAGCTCCGGCGTGGCGTCCTTGAGTACTGCGTGCTCTCCCTGCTCGTCGACGAGTCCCTCTATGGTTTCGATCTGGTCCGGCGGCTCGGCGACGTCGACGGCATGGTCACCAGCGAAGGCACGATCTACCCGTTGCTGTCGCGACTGCGGCGCGATGGCTGGGTCAGCACGACTTGGGTTGAGTCCGAGTCCGGGCCGCCGCGCCGCTACTACGCCATCACGCCGACCGGCCGCAGTGCCCTCGACGCTTTCACCACCGAGTGGCGGCGCTTCCGCGACGCCGTCGATCAGCTACTTCCAGGAGATTCCCAATGACCGCCAGCCCTGTCGATCACGTGGTCACCGACTATCTGAGCCGCCTGGACGTAGCTGCCGCGAGCCTGCCGCCGGCCCGGCGCGCGGAGTTGCTCCAGGAGATCCGCGAGCATATCGACGCCGCTCGGGCCGCGGGAGCCGCTGCGGACGAGGCCACGGTCCGTACGATGCTGGATCGGCTCGGCGAACCCGAGGAAATAGTGGCGGCCGCCCTCGAGACGTCACCAGAGGCAGAGCCCGGCCTAGTCGCCGAGCCGCCCTCGACCGGCTCGGAGCTGGCTGCGACCCTCCTGGTGACAGTCGGGTCGTTCATCCCACTGGTCGGCTGGGCCGCCGGCGCGGTTCTGCTGTGGGGTTCGCGGCGATGGAGCACCCGCGAGAAGCTGCTGGGCACACTGGTTGTGCCCGGCGGGCCGGGGATGGCGCTGTGGCTGGGTCTGTTCTTCCCAGGGGAGACCTGCGTCTACACCGAAGGTTCGGATGGCGTCACGAGCGCCGAGTGCACCGGGTTCGCCCTGTCGCCCTGGCTCGGCGTGCCGCTGTTTCTCGCCGTCCTGATCGCGCCGTTCATCGTCGCCGGCCTGCTCTACTCTCGCGCCCGGGCCCGCGCGGACGCTGAGGAGCCGGTTCTTCGGCCTGCTCGTCAGGTGGCCACCTCGGTCTGGACCGGACAGGAGATCGCCGTGGTGGTGCTCTTCGCGCTCGGAGGCGTTCTCACATTCGTCCTCGGCCCGCTTGGCATGCTGATGGCCGCCGCAGCTGCTGCCGTGGGACTGACCCTCATGTGGACGTCCAGGCGCTGGGGGAGGCGCGAGCAGTGGGTCGCGACCGTGACCATCGGCGCCACATCGGTCGCCATCCTGGCTATCGGCGCCGCATTCGTGCTCATAACGGAAGGCTCCGGCTTTAACGCTGCTACCCTGTCGCTAATCTTCCTGATCTTCGTGGGACTCGCAGTCGGTATGGTCGCGGCGGCCGTCTACCTGACCGTGGTCCTCAACCGGCGCCGACCCAGATAACGCGTCACTCGGCGAACTTCACCAGGCGTGTTGGTGCCATACCACCCGCACGCGCCTGGTACGGCATGTATACGCCTGCTGAACGTGATCGACCGGGGCGGTGCTATTCGACGGTGACGCTCTTGGCCAGGTTGCGCGGCTGGTCGACGTCGAAGCCCCGTGCCGTCGCCATCTCACACGCGAAGACCTGAAGCGGGACCACGGCCACCAACGGCTGCAGAAGCGTCGGGCATTGCGGGACCCGCACAATGTGGTCGGCGTACGGGACGACCGCCTCGTCGCCGTTCTCGGCGATGACGATCGTCCGCGCGCCGCGGGCCCGCACCTCCTGGATGTTGGACACGATCTTGTCGTGAAGGATCGACCGCCCCCGCGGGGACGGAACCACGACGAAGACCGGCACGTCCTCCTCGACCAGAGCGATCGGGCCATGCTTGAGCTCGCCCGCCGCGAAGCCCTCGGCGTGCATGTAGGCGATCTCCTTGAGCTTCAGCGCGCCCTCCAGCGCTACCGGGTAGCCCACGTGACGGCCGAGGAACAGTACGGACGTCGCGGACGCGAGCGAGCGGGCCAGCTCACGGACCGGCTCCATCGCTTCCAGCACTTCCGCGACCTTCGGCGGCATCGCGGACAGGTCACGGAGCACCGCCACGACCTCGTCGCCCCACTTGGTGCCGCGGATCTGACCCAGGTACAGCGCCACCAGGTAACAGGCGACGATCTGGGTGAGAAACGCCTTGGTCGAAGCCACCGCCACTTCGATGCCAGCCCGCGTATAGAGGACGGCATCGGATTC
>JASLBX010000330.1 GCA_030146385.1 Jiangellaceae bacterium
GGCGGCCGCGATGCACTCGCCGGCCGCAACGTGTGTCTCGAACGCGGCCTTGGGTGGCGTGCCCCCGGTTTCCGGCATGATCCACGCGTGGAGCTCGTCGGCGTGCTCGTTGATCAGCTCGCCGGCCCGGCGAAGGATCGCCGCGCGCTGGTCGAAGGCGGTGCTGGCCCACTCTGCTTGTGCTGCGGCGGCTCGTTTGGCTGCCCGCGCCACGTCGCTTCGATCAGCGACCCCACTTCGCCCGATCTCGCGAGCTGTCGCGGGCTCGACCACGGGCGCGTCTCCGCCACTGGCCGCCACCCACCCGTCGCTGTAGATCTTTCCCGTCCACGCGGCCTCGTTCAGGAATCCCATGATGCTGCCCTCCACATCGCCGGACGATCAGGGGTCGTTCGGATAGTGCACGGCTGTTCGAGCTACGTCACTCGTGACGGTAATCACACGGTTGAGCACTGGCAAGAGTTCGCGCGAGAGCAACTAAGAAGGGGGAGCAGATCAGAGCCGGGTGAGATCGGCGGAGATCGCGCGGGCGGTGTCCAACAGCGGCGGCAACAGCTCATCTCGGATGGCATCGGCGGAGCCGCGGCTGATGTGCGCGGAGACGTTGAGCGCGGCGATGACCCGGCCCTGGCCGTCCCGGATCGGCGCGGCCACGGCGCGCAAACCTTCCTCCAGCTCCTCGTCCACCAGGCAGTATCCGTCCGACCGCACCTGGTCGAGGATCGCGGCCAGGCGTTCCGGGCTGGAGACTGTCCGTGGAGTCAGCGGCTCGAGTTTGACCTTGGCGAGGTACTCGTCCAGCCACGCGGAGTCCTGATGGGCGAGCAGGACGCGGCCCATCGAGGTCGCGTATGCCGGGAAGCGAGTCCCGACGCTGATCGCCACGCTCATGATTCGCTTGGTCGGAACGCGAGCTACGTAGACGATTTCGTCGCCGTCGAGCACCGCCATCGAGCAGGACTCATGCACCTGCTCGACCAGGCGTTCCATCGTCGGCAGGGCCAGCTCCGGAAGGGAGAGGCTGGACAGGTAGGCGTAGCCCAACTCGAGCACTCGGGGACGTAGAGCGAATGTCCGGCCGTCCGTTCGGACATAGCCGAGCTCGACCAGGGTGTGCAGGAAGCGCCGAGCGGCGGCCCGGTTCAGACCGGTCTCCCGGGCGACGTCACTGAGCGTCAGCTCAGGGTGGTCGACGTCGAATGCCCGGATGACCGCGAGGCCCCTGGCCAGCGACTGGACGTAGGTTGGGCCGGGCAGGCCTACAGACTCGTCACTGGCGCTCACGGTGCCTCCTCGGCCGGTTCGACGACACCTTCGCCGGCAAGGACATCTTGCGCGATCGCGAAGCCGCGGTTGGCCACCGGCACGCCGGCGTAAATGGCGACCTGGAGTAGGACCTCCTTGATGTCGTCGACCGTCACGCCGTTCCGCAGTGCCGCGCGGACGTGCATGGCGTACTCCTCGTAGTGGCCGAGGGACGCGAGCAGGGCCAGGGTGAGGCAGCTGCGGGTGCGCCGGTCCAGGCCGGGGCGGGTCCAGATGTCTCCCCACGCGTAGCGAGTGATGAGGTCCTGGAAGTCGGCGGTGAAGGGTGTCGTGCGAGCGATCGCCCGGTCGACGTGGTCGTCCCCCAACACTGCCCGGCGAACCTCCATGCCAGCTGCGTGGCGGCGCTGATCGTCCACGGTCCCTCCCTACTGCAAGTGGGCAAGCAGGATCCGACTCACCTCGTCGGGCCGCTCCACGCTAGCAAGGTGAGCGGCTCCCGCGACGACCTCCACGCGGGCTGGACCCTGTACGCCGGCAGCAATCGCTTCGGCGTGGTCGACAGGCGTGGCCGGGTCCTCGGCGCCGGCGATCACGAGTGTCGGCGCCTGGATCGCCCCCAGCAGCGGCCGCAAGTCCATCGCCGCGATGGCCTCGCAGCAGCCGGCGTACCCTTCCACCGGTGTGGACAGCAGGTCGGCACGGACCGTGTGCGCAGCAGGCGACTCGGCGAACGCCGGCGTGAACCATCGGCCGAGAACTGTGTCTGCCACGGCGGCCATCCCGCCGTTGCGGACTGCCGCGGCGCGGTCGAGCCAGGTCTGCGCCGGCGGCAGGTACGCCGAAGCGCACACCACCGCCAGGCGATCGACCAGGTGCGGGTAGGTGGCGGCCAGGTGCAGGGCAACCATCCCGCCGAGTGACAAACCGGCCAGATGAGCCCGGTTGATGCCATGCGCTTCTACGGCCGCCGCGACGGCGCCGGTGAGATCGTCCAGCGTGTAGGGGCCGGGCGGCACGTCGGAGTCGCCGTGGCCCAGGTGGTCGTAGCGCAGCACGTGGAACCGCTCGGCGAGCTTCGGCAGCACGGCATCCCACGTGGTGCGGGTGGTGCCGAGGGACGGACCTAACACGAGCGCGGGAGCGTCGATGGAGCCGTACATCTGGACACCAAGCTCATGGGTCGTCATGGGTGCTCCGTACGCCGTTCGGCGGCTCGGCGAAGGGCGCGGTCAACAAGTCGGTTGGCGGCCTGGAGATAGCGGACCGGTTCGAGCAACGCGGTGATCTCCTCCGCGCTAACTGCGTTTGCCACAGCGGCATCGGTGCGCAGAGCGGCAACGAGGTCGGGGCCACCGCCCGGAGCGGCATCGAGGGCGCGGCGTACTGCATCCTGCGCGGCGGTGCGGCCAAGCACGGGCAGCAGCCGTCCGGCTAATGCCTCGGAGTACACACCAGGCCCCGCCGCGTCGAGGTTTGCGCGCATAGCGTCGCGGTCGACCTGGAGTCCGGCCAGCGCGGTGGCCGTCCGGGCTGCCGCGCCGCCGGTGAGCCGCAGCAGTTCACGCAGCGCCGGCCATTCGGCGTGCCAGGAACCGGTCGCACGCTCCTGCTCGTGCAGGCCGCTGGCCAGCAGCGTCGCGACCAATCCGGGGGCGCGGCGCGCGGCGGCTATCACCAGGACCGAATGGACTGGATTGCGCTTGTGCGGCAGGGCCGAAGACCCGCCTGGCGAACTCTCCGCCACCTCGCCGGCCTCGTGGTGTGACATGAGCACGATGTCGGTGGCGACCTTTCCGCACCCGGCGATCGCCGAGCCGAGCGCGGCGGCCAGTGCATGTACCCGGGATCGCTCCGTGTGCCAGGGCAGGCCGGGATCGTTCAGGCCGAGTTCGGCGGCGAGATGAGCGGCCACCTGCGAGCCGGCGTCGCCGTACACCGCAAGGCTGCCGGCCGCGCCGCCAAGCTGGACGGCGAGCTCAGCGTCACGGACCTCGGCCAGGCGGGCTGCAGTGGTCTCGAGCCCCGCCAGCCAGCCAGCGGCACGCAGCCCGAACGTCGACGGCAGCGCTGGCTGGCCGAGGGTGCGCGCAATCATCGGAGTGTCGCGGTGGGCGGCCGCAAGCCCGGCAGCGGCGTCGCCGGCGCGGCCAAGGTGCTCGAGGATCGGCTCGAGAGCTCGCCGGGCGAGCAGCTGCAACGCGGTGTCGAGAATGTCCTGGCTGGTCGCGCCCAGGTGCACCGAGTCCCGAGCCGCTTCCGGGACGGCCGCCTCCAGCTCCCGGACAAGCGGAACCACGGGGTTGCCAGGCTCGACACTGTGCCGGCCCAACTCGTCGACATCGATCTCGATCGACTCCGCGGTACGAGCGACCGCATCAGCTGCCGCTGGGGATGCCAGGCCGGCTCTCGCCACGGCGCGCGCAAGTGCAGCCTCGACGTCGAGCATGGCCCGCAGCAGCGCGGCGTCGTCTACGGCTTGATCGACGGCCCGGTCACCGTCGAGCGGGTCGAGCAAACCGCCTGTCATACGTCGAAGAAGACTGTCTCGCCGTCGCCCTGTAGCCGGATGTCGAACCGCAAGCCGTCGCCGTCGGGTTCGGCGACCAGGGTGGTACGGCGATCGTCGGGGAGCGCGGAGAGCACTGGGTCGGCTCGGTTCAGCTCGGGCTCGTCCGGGAAGTAGAGGCGGGTTACTACCCGGTCCAGCAGGCCACGAGCGAGGACCGAAAGGTTTAGGTGCGGCGCCTCCGTCGCGCCGTCGGGCGAGGGGAGCTCTCCGGGCTTGACGGTCAGTACGCGGTACCGGCCGGACGCGTCAGTCTCGCACCGGCCGAACCCACGAAAGCCGGACAGAGTCGAAGAGACCCCACCGCGTGGGTCGTCCGGATGATCGAATCGGCCGTCGGGATCGGCCTGCCAGGTCTCGACAACTGCATCCGGTACGGGTTGGCCGTCGCCGTCGTAGACCGTTCCGGCAATCCACATCGCGCCCG
>JASLBX010000332.1 GCA_030146385.1 Jiangellaceae bacterium
GTCAGGTAGTAGGTCGTGGGAAAGGGCGTCCCGTCCGGCAGCCTGGGTCCCGTCTCCACCACATCCGGGAGCCCGCACGGGCACCGGTGCGCGATCGCCCGCACGCCCCGCGCCGGCCGGCCGATCTGTGCCGACACCGCGGCGATGTCGCCTGCCGTCAGTTCTCCGTCACTCACTCGTCCGCCTCCGGCGGCGGGCCGTCAGCCGTCTCGGGCGGCGGGCCGTCAGCCGCCTCGATCGACGTCCACAGCCGGGAGTACCACTCGCCCTCGATGAGCACCGGCAAGCCGTCCGGACCCAACTCGGTCTCCGGCTCTCCCGTCTCGTCGACGACGACATAACCGACCTCGCCGGGCAACACGTACCCGAGCCGCTCGCGAGCCTGGGCCTGGACGTACGCCGGGTCGTCCCACAGCCTCAGTTGGGTCTCCAACGCGGCGACCTCCGCTTCGAGCCGCTCCGCTTCCTCGCGCAGTTCGGTTCGCTCGCGGTGCTGGTCGTACCACGCCCGCAGCGGATACGCGTAGGAGACCGCGAGCACACCCAGTACCAGGGCCAGGACGGCCGCCCGCCCGGTAAGGGACGCTCGTCTGGGACGCACCGCGTCCGCCCCATGACCGTCCCGGGAGGCACCGGCATCAGCGGCACTCCGGCTCCGGCTCGCCGATTCCGCCGAGCGCGGCCGAGCCGACCCACGACGGGGACGCGCCGGCCGGGGCCCGCCGGAGCGGCGGGAGCCCGGACCACGGCTCGACCCAGCCATCGCGCCTACTTGGCCGCGAACCTCGGGAACGCGCCAGCGCCGGCGTACCGGGCGGCGGCGTCGAGCTCCTCTTCGATGCGCAGCAACTGGTTGTACTTCGCCACGCGGTCGACGCGGCTTGGAGCGCCGGTCTTGATCTGGCCGCTGTTCGTCGCAACGACGAGGTCGGCGATGGTGGTGTCCTCGGTCTCGCCGGACCGGTGGCTGATCACGCAGGCGTACTGCGAGCGCTGAGCAAGCGCCACCGCGTCGAACGTCTCGGTCAGGGTTCCGATCTGGTTGACCTTGACGAGCAGTGCGTTCGCCGCCGACTCCGCGATGCCGCGGCCGAGCCGCTCGGGGTTGGTGACGAACAGGTCGTCGCCGACGATCTGGACGCGCCCGCCGATCGCGTCGGTCAGGGCCGTCCAGCCGGCCCAGTCGTCCTCGGCGAGCGGGTCCTCAATGGACACCAGCGGGTAGGCGTCGACCAGGTCCTGGTAGTACGCGGCGAGCTCGTTCGCCGACTTGGCAGTGCCTTCGAAGGCGTAGCTGCCATCCGAATAGAACTCTGTCGCCGCGACGTCGAGCGCGAGCGCGATGTCCGAGCCCAGCGCGAAGCCGGCCTTTTCGATGGCCACCGCGATCAGGTCCAGCGCGTCGCGGTTGCTCGGCAGGTTGGGCGCGAACCCGCCCTCGTCGCCCAGCCCGGTGGCCAGGCCCTTGTCCTTGAGCACCTTCTTGAGGGCGTGGTACACCTCCGCGCCCCACCGCAGCGCCTCGCGGAAGGTGGACGCGCCGATAGGGGCGATCATGAACTCCTGGATGTCGACGTTGCTGTCGGCGTGCGACCCGCCGTTCAGGATGTTCATCATCGGCACCGGCAGCAGGTGCGCGTTCGGCCCGCCGAGGTACCGGAACAGCGGCAGATCGGCGGACTTGGCGGCTGCCTTCGCCACGGCGAGCGAGACACCGAGGATGGCGTTGGCGCCGAGCCGCTCCTTGTTTGGCGTGCCGTCCAGATCGATCATCGCCTGGTCGATCAGCCGCTGTTCGCTCGCGTCAAACCCGAGCAGCTCCGGGCCGATCTCGTCGAGCACCCCGGTGACGGCATTCTCGACACCCTTGCCGCCGTACCGGCCGCTGTCGCCGTCGCGCAGCTCAACGGCTTCGAACGCGCCGGTCGACGCCCCGGACGGGACGGCTGCGCTGGTGATGGTGCCGTCGTCCAGAGCCACCTCGACCTCGACGGTGGGGTTACCCCGGGAATCGAGGATCTCGCGGGCACCAACAGCTTCGATCGTGGCCACGTACGTCTCCTTGCTTGCTTTCTCATTGCGCGACGGCACGAGCCACACTGCTCATTACGCGCCGATTACGTCCGCAGCCTACCGGCGCGGCGGTCCGCAACCGTGGATGCCCCGCCACGACGAGCCCGTCCTACAGCCAGTCCTTGCGCTTGAAGACGAGGTACAGGCTGATGCTCGTGGCCAGCATCAGCGCGATGGCCACCGGATACCCGAACGCCCAGTGCAGCTCAGGCATGTAGTCGAAGTTCATCCCGTAGATGGTGCCGATCAGGGTGGGGGCGAACAGGATCGCCGCCCATCCAGAGATCTTCTTGACCTGCTCGTTCTGGGCGAAGCTGGCCTCGGTGAGGAGCTTCATCTCTTCGTTCTGCGCCTGGCTGACGAGGGTCGCGTTCACCGTGAGGATCTCGCCGAGCGCCTGCCGGAACCCGTCGACGCGTTCCACCACCGTGGTGGCGTGGTCGGCCACGTCACGCAAGTAGCGCTGCAGTTCCTCGTCCGTGCCGTACTTGTCGAAGCCGGCAGTGAGCGAATCCAGTATGCCGAGCAGTGGACGGGTGGCGCGCTGAAACTCCAGCACCTCTTGAGACAACTCGTAGGTACGCCGGGACGCCTTCGGGTCGCCGCCGAAGACCTGCGTCTCGATCTCATCGATGTCGTTCTGCAGGCCTGCCACGACGGGCGCGTACCCGTCCACGACCGAGTCGAGCACCGCGTACAGGACCGCCTCCGGGCCGAGCCGCAGCAGGTCGGGTTCGGACTCCATCCGGCGGCGCACCGTGCCCAGGTCAGGAGCCTGGCTGTGCCGGACGGTCAGGACGAAGCCGGGCCCGATGAACAGGTGGATCTCACCGAAGTCCACCTCTTCGAGCTCGTCGATGTACCGGGCGGCACGAAGCACTGCGAAGAGAGTATCGCCGTAACGTTCCAGCTTGGGCCGCTGGTGAGCGACGATCGCGTCCTCGACCGCCAGTTCGTGGAGGCCGAACTCCTCGGCCGCGGCCAGCAGTTGCGCCTCGGTCGGCCGGTACAGCCCGACCCACGCCATGGCACTGCTGTCGTCCCGGACAGCCTTGTACGCGTCGGCCACGCTGTCGGGGCTCGCGACGCGGCGTCCGTCCCGGTAGATCCCGATGTCGACGACGCTCTCGCCGATTGTCCGCGGCTCTGGCGTTGCGGCTCGTGGATCCATCGAGTACTCGGGCGCGACCCCCTCGCGAGGGCGCCGCCGTGGTCGCCGCCTCACCTGCCGTAACGCACGTGCGCGCCACTCGTCCATGACTTACCTCCGCGTCCAAGGATGTCATCGCCGCCAAGGGCGCCGCGGATTCCGCGACGAAATGGACGGCTATGCTCCGCTTTCCCGCTCGCGGACGGCTTCGGTGAACCGGCGGACGGCGTCACGAAGCTCTTGTTCGGCATCTACGCCCTCGCGGTGGGCACGGGCGGCGACAGCGAGCAGCAACTCGCCGACCGATAGCGCGGGGTCGATGTCTGGCAGATCCGGTGCGACTCCGGCGCGTGTGGCCCGACTGATCGACTTGGTGGCCAGGGCCAGGGCAGGCAGCGCGGCCGGGATGCCCTCGAGCGCGGACGTCCGTCCCTTCTCGGCGTTCTTCAGTTCGTCCCACCGCGACTCGACGTGCGCGGCCGTGGGCGCGTCCGCATCACCGAACACGTGCGGGTGGCGGCGGATCAGCTTGTCCACGATGCCGGCGGCCACGTCGTCGATCGAGTAGGCGTCCTGGTCCTGCTCCTCCGCTATGCGGGCGTGGAAAACGACCTGCAGCAGGAGGTCACCGAGTTCCTCGCGCAGGTGATCGGGGTCGATCTCGATCGCTTCGAGCGTCTCGTACGCCTCCTCGATCAGGTACGTGGCGAGCGAGCGGTGGGTCTGCTCGCGGTCCCACGGGCAGCCGCCGGGCGAGCGCAGCCGGTCCATCACGGCCACGAGGTCGAGCAGCCTGGCCCCGGGCAGGTCGTACGAGCCGGTGAGCATCTCGATCTCGGGCGCCGGCTCTCCGTATGCCGTCCGCCGCGCCACCTCCGACGCCAGCCCGTCGCTCAACCCAGGGTCGCCGTCCGGTGAACCCAGCCACACCACTTGGTTTTCGGCAGCCGCATCGAGCAGGCCACGCGAGTCGGGAGGGCCGTACGTCTCGACGCTGACTCCCTCGGCGGCGAGGGCCGCGGCCAGCGGGTGGTCATCGGTGGCGGCGAGGACGCGGCTGTCGCGCACGGCATCCCACGCGGACGCGGTCAGCAGGCCGGCAGCGACCCGCGGGCTCGTGACGAGCAGGATCAGCCGGCCGGCCGTCACTGTTCCACGCCGGTCACCGGCTCCGAGATCGAACCGCTCGCCTGGACGACCTGCACACCGTCCCACTCGCCGTACCGTGGGTTCACCTCGACGCCGACCTCTTCTGCGGCAGCGGAGATGGCCTGCGAGTAGGCCTCGTTACCGCCGACCTCGTTGATTGTCAGCGCCTGGCGTACCGCATCGCGGAGCGTCTCCTCGGTGAGCCAGTTCTGCGCGAGAATTGGCGTCAGGTCGCCGTCCGGCGTCTGCGCGACCAGCTGATCGGCGATGAACTGATCGATCTCGGCTTCGGTGATCGTGATTCCTGCGTCGCGGGCGACCTGTTCGTTCAACTGGAACGAAATCATCCGGTTGAGGACTCCGCGCTGAAGCTCGGCCTGGTCACCAGTGGCCTCGGAGCCCGTCACCTCCACGACTTCGCGGGTGTGTTCCTGCAACTCGGCGACTGTAATGCGCTCACTACCGACGACCGCGGCGGCGCCGACCTGGCCTGCATCGCATGCGGCGAGGGCGACGGCGAGAACGGCGCTGGACGCGACAGCGGCGACGCGACGGCTGAGCAACACGATGGTTCCTTCTCGATGGTGGCAGCTGACCACGCCGAATCCTACGGCACGACCTACGTCGATCATGCAACAGTGGGGCGACACGCTGCCCCCTCGGACGACCTGGACCCGGAGAACCGTCAATTACGTCAAACCTGGCATCTAGGCGTGTCGTCCCACTCTTGCATGATCGACGAACGCGGCGGGTGGAGCAGTTCGGCGGCCGCTTCGGCGGTGACCCGAGACGCCCCGTATGTCAGGACGTACGGCTCCTCGAACTGAGCGGGGTCGGACAGCTCGTGGTCGACGATGATCGCGTCCGGACGTACGGCTCGGACGTCCGCGACGACCTGGAGCTGCCAGCGCAACCGGCGGACGCCGCGGACGGCGACGATGACCGGACGGTCGGCGTGCTGGGCCAGCACGGATTGCGCTGGTGGGCCTGACTCGCGTACCGGGACGACGATGGTGCGGGGCAGCCGCTCGACGAGTGGCGCGCCAATGCCCCACGGCACGTGACCGGCCGCGAGCGACGGATCGTCGTGCAACTCGAGGACAAGCGGCGCCGATCGGAGCCGTACGTCGCCGCGCGCCACCACCGCACGGCGGGCGGCCCTTACCTCCGCCGGTTCAGGGCCGTCGGCCATAGCGGAGTGACCATCGGCGGTGGGTACGCGCGGGCTGACCTTCCGCGGGTGCGGGTCTTCATGGTGTGCATTGCCAAGCCTGCCGAAGCCATGCGCCCACCGGGCCAGTTGGGTGACGCGCGACGCTGCCTCGGCGAGGCGTTCGTACGCGAGCCGGCCGGACTCGACGGCGACGACGATCGCGTCCGCCATCTGCTCGACTAGCTCGGGATCCGTACTGTCGCCACCGACGCAGATGGCGTCCACTCCCGCCAGGAGCGCCTGCACCGCGCCTTCCGCGTGTCCCACCGTCCCGCTGATCGCGTGCATGTCGAATCCGTCGGTCATGACGGCCCCGCCGTACCCGAGCTCGCTGCGCAACAGTCCGCTGATGGCCCCGGCCGACAACGTCGTCGGACGCGTGGAGTCCACCGCCGGCACGGTGATGTGTGCCGTCATGACGAGCCGGACGCCCGCGGCGATCGCGGCCCGGAACGGCACCAGCTCGCGCCGGTCCAGCAACTCGCGGGGCGCCGAGAGGACGGGCGCACTGACGTGGCTGTCCTCGGCCGTCCCGCCGTGACCTGGGAAATGCTTCGCCGTCGCGACGACGCC
>JASLBX010000357.1 GCA_030146385.1 Jiangellaceae bacterium
TGCGCCCGGATGACAAGCGGATGGAATGGCTCGCCAAGCAAGCGGGAAACGCTGGAGTCGTGCTCACGTTCCCCGAGGCGGGCCCCGGTGGAATGCACACGTACAACAGCGCGGCCTACTTTCAGGCCGGCCAACTCGTGCATGTGCACCGCAAGCTGTACCTGCCGAACTACCTCAGCTTCGAAGAGCGTAAGCACTTCACGCCGGGGCAGTCGATGCGGGCGTTCGACGCCGCCGACGCCGGCCGGATGGCGATCCTGGTATGTAACGACGCGTGGCAACCCCAGCTCGCGTTTCTCGCGACCCAGGACGGCGCCCACGTTCTGATCGTGCCGGTCACCAGCTCGCAGAGCGCCTACCCGGAGCGGTACGACTCGCAGGGTTACTGGCGGGGCATCACGCGGTTCTACGGCCGGATGTGCCAGCTGTTCGTCGTCTTCGTCAATCGGGTCGGCGGCGAGGGCACGATGCGCTTCTGGGGCGGCTCCCACGTGATCGATCCGTGGGGCAATGTGGTCGCCGAGGCGCCGGAGGACGAGGAGCACCTGCTCACGGTCGACATCGACCTGAGCGACGTCCGCCGGCGCAGGCGCGACATCCCTCTCGTCAAGGAAGCCCGGCTAGGGCTCGTCCATCGGGAGATCCGCCGCCTCCTAGACGAGGGCGGCGACCTCTGACCGCTCGCGAGGCTCGCGAGCGGTCAGGTCAGGCATACAGAGCCGAGCCTCAGGCTTCCGGGTCCGGCGTCACCGGGCTGGAGATGGCGCAGATACGTCAGTCGATGAAGCCGTGTTCCCGGAGGAACTCCTCGGCGATCTCATCCTCGAAGCCCGGTTCGTCGGCCGCGCGAGCGTTCATGTCCCGTAGCACATCGTCGGTGAGCACCGCAGAGATCGGGTTGAACAGCTCCTCGAGCACGGGACCGACCTCGTCATAGAGATCCTTCCGAACGGTCGGGGCAAGGTTGTACGGCGGGAACGCGCCCTGGTCGTCTTCGAGCACCTCCAGCTCATTCGTGACGATCTGCCCGTCGGTGGCGAAGACCTCGCCGAAGTTGCACGGGTCGCTCTGCGGCAGCCGGGTGTGGATGATCCCCAACTCCATCTCCTCGATCAGGTTGCCGGGCATCTCGAAACCATAGGTCTGCTCCATCCCGGGGATCCCGTCGTCGCGGACGATGAACTCGTTGGCCGCACACATCCTCGCGTCCTCTGGATTGGTCTCTACCAGCTCGACGTACTCGCTGAGGGTGCTGACCCCGAGCCCGGAGGCAACCCCCGGCGCGCTCGCGATGGCGTAGGTGTTGTTCACCGGCGCCGGGTCCAGCCAGATGATCTCATTGTCGGCGTCCTCACTGCTGACCGCATCGTAGAGCTCCTGGGTGTCGGTGGGCGCCTCGGAAATCTCGTGGCCGAGGATGACACTCCATCCCGTGCCGGTGTACTCCCAATACAAGTCGATCTCACCGGTCTCCAAGGCGCTGCGGACGGCCGGCGTGCCCTCGATTCCGGTCTCGTCTATGACGGTGGCGCCGGCCTCCTCCAGGACCTTGATGGCGATACTGCCCATGACCCGCTGCTCCACGAACTCCTTGGAGCCCACGGTGATCTCGACGCCCTCCAGCGCTCCTGGGTCCACCGCCTCAGTGGTGCCGTCGTCGTCGCCACACGCGGCTGCGACCATGCCCACGGTCGCGACCAACCCGGCCGCCTTCTTCCAGTACTGCATCGAAAATCCCTCCATAGTTGATCATCACAGGCCGCGCGGGCGGAGCGCATCCTCCGCCAGACCGGCCAGATAGTCGATGAGCAGCGCCAGTACGGCGATCAGCACCGCGCCCACGATCACTACCAGCCGGAGATCCTGTTGGATTCCAGTCACCACGATCGCGCCAAGGCCACCCGCGGCGATGAACGTAGCCAGCGCGGCAGTACCGACATTGATCACCAAGGCGGTGCGAATGCCCGCCAGCATCACCGGTATGGCCAGCGGCAGCTCGATCCGCATCAGTACCGCGGCCTTGCTCATGCCCATGCCGCGAGCGGACTCGATCACGGCGGGATCCACCTGCCGGAGACCGACCATGGTGTTGCGCAGCACCGGGAGGGCGGCATAGGCCACCAGCGCGGCCACCATCGGCGCGAATCCGATTTCCCAGACCAGCGCAAAGATCGCCACCAGGCCGATAGAGGGGATCGCCACCCCAATGTTGAAGACCGCGACGGCCGGTGGCGTGATGGTGCGCGCCCACGGCCGGGTCAGCATGATCCCGACCGGTATCGCTATCACCAGCACGATAGCCGTCGACACCACCGCCAGCGTCACGTGCTCAACCGTGCGAGCGATGATGAATGACATGTTGACCCGGCGTTGCTCGATGGAGTTCAGGGTCTGGCTGTTGACCCAGACCCAGAGAACCAGCAACACCAGTGCCAGAGCCGCCGGCATCAGCACGTACCCGGCCACCGACCTGCGTCGCCGGCCGGGCGCCCTGACCTCCATGGCGGTGACGTCGTCTGCTACCAGAGTGATGGAACTCACCCCCCAGTAACCTGGTCTGTCGACTCGAGCTGATCACGCAGGCGGCTGCGTTCCGCGGCCCGCATCCCGCGCACGGCTTCATTGATCGTCTCGATGTCTACGATGCCGAGATACGAGCCGTCCCCGTCTACGACGATCGCCGAGGCGTACCGTGCGGTCAGCATCTCGTTCAACGTGTCGCCGAGCGTGGCGGCGGGCTGGACGACGGCCTCCGGAGGCAGCCCGATCTCGGATAGTGGCCGCTCTTCCGCCCGCTGCAGGTGGTCCAGGCCGACCCAACGGCGGGGGCGGCGCTGGGCGTCCAGAACCAGCGCCGCACCTTTGTCGCTCTGCTGGATGAGCCGGCGAGCCTCGTCACGACTCGCGGACTCATCGACGATCGGCCAGTCGGTCAGCTCGATGTCCTGGACTCGCGAGAGGTTACAACGCTTCAACGCGGCACCCCGCCCGATGAAGTCGGCGACGAAATCATTGGCCGGGCCGACCAGGATCGACTCGGGAGTTTCGTACTGCTGGATGTGCGACTGCTCTCCTAGGATCGCGATCCGGTCCCCCATCTTGATTGCCTCATCGATGTCGTGGGTGACGAAGATGATGGTCTTCTTGATCTCGCTCTGGATGCGCAGGAACTCGTTCTGCAACCGATCCCGGGTGATCGGGTCGATGGCGCCGAACGGCTCGTCCATCAGCATCACATCGGGGTCGGCGCCCATCGCGCGGGCGACACCGACCCGCTGGCGCTGCCCACCGGACAGCTCCTTGGGGTAGCGGTGAGCGAAGGTACCCGGGTCAAGCCCGACCAGCTCCAGCAGCTCGTCCACCCGCTCGGAGATCCGGGCTTTCGGCCAGCCGAGCATCTTGGGCACGGTGCCAATGTTCTCGGTGATCGTCATGTGCGGAAACAACCCGATCTGCTGGATCACGTAACCGATCTGCCGGCGCAGCCGGTCGGGGTCGACCTTGGTGACGTCGTCGCCGTCGATGACGATCCGCCCCGACGTGGGTTCGATAAGCCGGTTGATCAGCTTCATCGTGGTGGTCTTGCCGCAGCCCGACGGGCCGACAAGGATGACGATCTCACCCTCGGGAATGTCCATCGACAGCGAGTCGACAGCGGGCTCAGTCTGCCCGGCAAACCGCTTCGTGAGCTCGTCGAGGTGGATCTTCGTGGTCATCGCAGCCCCCGGGACATGGTCAGTCGGGTCACCAGGACGTAGAAGAGATCGAACAGAATGGC
>JASLBX010000393.1 GCA_030146385.1 Jiangellaceae bacterium
CCACTGTGATCGGGCCGGTGCTCCCGCCCATTACGCGGAATTCCCGACCTTTGCCGCGATTACAAGCCACGTTTACGTGGCGATTACCCACTTAACGTGGTCATTTGGACTTGGCGAGTTGGCGGGCGATGACCAGGCGCTGGATCTGGTTCGTTCCCTCGAAGATCTGCATGACCTTCGCCTCGCGGAAGTACCGCTCGACCGGGAAGTCCTTCGTGTAGCCGGCCCCGCCGAGCACCTGGACCGCGTCGGTGGTCACCCGCATGGCCATGTCGGTGGCGACCAGCTTGGCGACGCTTGCCTGGCGCGTGTACCTGCGCCCAGCATCACGCAGGCGCGCGGCGGCCAGGTAGGTCGCCCGTGAAGATTCCACGCCGGCCGTCATGTCGGCGAGCAGGAATCCCAGGCCCTGGTGGTCGATGATCGGCTTGCCGAACTGCTCCCGCTGCTTGGCATAGGTCACCGCAGCGTCCAGTGCTCCCTGGGCCAGCCCGGTCGCGCAGGCGGCGATGCCCAGCCGGCCGGAGTCCAGCGCGGCCAGCGCGATCCCGAAGCCGGCGCCCTCGGAACCGATCCGGTGCTCTGCCGGGACGCGCACCCCGTCCAGGTTGACGATGCTGGTCGGCGACGCCGTCAGGCCCATCTTCCGCTCGGGCGCACCGAACGACACGCCGTCGGCACCCGCAAGGACGAGGAAACAGGTGATCCCCCGCGGCCCGTCGTCTGACGTACGTGCCATCACCGTGAAGTAGTTGGCGTGGACGGCATGCGAGATCCACGCCTTGGTCCCCGTCAGGACGTAATCATCGCCGTCCCGCACCGCGCGCGTCGACAGCGCGGCGGCGTCCGACCCGGCGTGCGGCTCGGACAGGCAGTAGGCGCTCAGCACCTCGCCGCCCACCATCTCCGGGAGCCACCGCTTGCGCTGCTCGTCCGTCCCGTAGGCGGACATTGCCCAGATCGACATCGTGTGGACGCTGACCGTCAGAGCAACCGTTGCCCATCGGGCGGCGAGCTCTTCAATGACCTGCAGATAGACCTCGTATGGCTGGCCGCCACCCCCGTACTCCTCGTCGTACGGCAGCCCGAGCAGGCCAGCCCGGCCGAGAGTGCGGATGAGCTCGCGGGGAAAGTCTCCGCTGGCCTCAGCTGCGTCGGCCTGCGGCGCGAGCTCAGCGTCGGCGATCTGACGGACAAGGCCGATCAGGTCTTCGGCCTCGGGTGTAGGAAGAAGCCGCTCCACAGGCACGATCAGGTCCTCCACAGCAGGTCATCGGGGATCGCCCCAACCTTGATCAAGTATGCCGGCCTGCGTGCCGAGGATCGCCCAGCACAGCAGCGGAATACCAGGCCACCAGCGTACCGGCAGTGCCGACGAGTTCGACGCCAGGCGAGCACTGTGTAGTACAGGCGGCGGCCAACGGCGTTCATGCAGGTGCAGGAAGGGGGAAGGAACTGTCACCGAAGAGGATTCGGCGGGCCGCGGCCTTGCCCATTGGCGTGCGCAGCAGCGCGAACGCAGCCGCCGCGACAGTGGGCGTGCGCACGTGGGCCAATCCCCTGCGCAGCGTGAGCCGGCCCCGGAATGAGCCCGCAGAGCGGCTCCGTCGTAGTGGCTCAACGCGTCCGGACGTCCGGATCGCAGTGCGTCGTCGAGGACGGCGGCGGCGACTTCCGACAGTCGCAGGCACGGATCCAGGCCACCGGCGGTAAGTGGAGATACTGCTCCTGCTGCGTTTCCCACGAGCAGTCCGTTGGCACAGCTGATGCGACGGAGGACGCCGCCGACGGGGATCGGGCCGCCGCGCCGCTCCACCTCGTCGGGACGCTCCGCGCTGGGCAGTCCGGGTGCCGAGCTGCCGAACCGCCCCAAGGCGCGGCGAAGACCGTTGGGAAAGCGGTCGGGATAGCCGGCTACCCCGACGTGCGCATGGCGCCCGTCGTTGACTACCCAGGCCAGGTAGCCGGGGGCGAGCGAGGGGTCGAGCATGCAGTAGAAGGCATTTCGCCGAGTTGTGTCACATGCCGGGCGTCGGCGGTGCTGTACAGGTATGAACGTCGTAGAGCACGGTGAGGCCGCGCCGGCCTCCGCCCGGTCGGCCGACGGCCGCGGCGTGGCGGCGTGGCGGGCGAGGCGGAAGGACGGTGTGGCCGTGGCGACTCCTCGAGAGGCCGTCCGTGCTGACCTCGAGGACGTCTTCCGCGCCGCCTATCCACGGGTGGTCGGCGTCGCCGCCCGCGTGCTCGGCTCCCGCGACGAGGCAGAGGACGTTGCACAGGAAGTGTTCCTGCAGTTCGCGCGCTCGTCGGTGCCGGCCGACGCCGCCACGGGGTGGCTGTCGGTCGCTGCGGCGCACACCGCGCTCAACCACCTCCGCTCCGGACGTCGTCGCTCCTCCCGCGAGGAGGTGGTCGGCAACGGCGACTCCATCGCACCTGACGTGGCCGACACGATCGTGACCATTGATGAGCGCCGCCGGGTGCGGGCGGCGCTCGGGCGGCTGCCGCGGCGGCAGGCCGTCGCCCTTGTGCTGCGACACAGCGGCCTGAGCTACGCCGAGGTCGCCGCCGCCCTCGACCTCTCACCCGGCAGCGTCGGCACCACGGTTCGACGCGCCGAGTCCGCCCTACGCAAGGAGCTGAACCGCAATGCGTCATCCGACTGACGGCACGCTGCGCCGCCTCGTGGATGAGCCGGTCGGCGTCGGCGACGCGGACCGCGAGCACATCGCCAACTGCCCGCTGTGCCTGGCTAGACTGGCCGCCGCCCAGGAGGACGCGGCGCTCACCCGCGCCGCGCTGGACGTTCCGCTGGCCACCGATGTCGACACAGGTTGGCATCGCCTGTCGCACGCTGTCGCCACCGGTGCCAGGGATCGGAAGAAGACGACGGCCGGCGACGCCCGGCGTTGGCAGTCGAGGCTGCGCAACCCGGTGGTTGCAGGGGTCGGCGTGGTCGCACTCCTGGCGGGTGCCAGCGCCGCGGCTGCGGGGGGCTGGCTGCAGATCTTCAGCACCGAGCAGGTTGCGCCCGTCACGGTAAGCCAGGACGACCTGGTCGAGCTACCGGACCTCTCGGCGTACGGCGAGTTGGAGATGGTCGACGAGATCCGCATCCGCGCGGTCGCCTCCGCGGCCGCCGCCGAGCAGGTGACCGGCCTCGAGGTCCTACAGGTGGACGACCTGCCTCAGGGCGTGACGGGCGAGCCGGCGTTCGAGGTGGTCAACCAGGTGAGCGGCATCTTCACCTTCTCGGCCGACCAGGCCCGGCAGACCGCTGAGGCCGAGGGCGAGACGCTACCATCGCCGCCTGCGGGCCTCGACGGCAGCCAGTTCCGGCTCGAGGCCGGCCCCGGCCTCGCCGCCATCTGGTCCGACGAGCGAGGTGTGCCGGCACTGGTAGTGGCACGTGCAGTCGCGCCCACGGCATTCTCGTCGAGCGTCCCGTTCGATACCGTGCGCGACTACCTGCTGTCCCTGCCCGGCCTTCCGGAGGACGTGGCCTTGCAATTGCGGAGCTTCTCCGCCGACGGTACGACGCTGCCGGTCCCGGTGCCCGACGACCTGATGACCAGCTCGTCCACCGACGTCGATGGCGTGGACGCCACCCTCGTCGAGACGCGCGACGGCACGATGTCGGCCGTGATCTGGGTGGAGGACGGCGTGGTCACCCTAGTGGCCGGTTCGGTGACCGACGACGAGGTCCTAACGGTGGCCCGGGAGCTCGGGTGACGGCCTGGCTCAGTGCCGCAGAGCAACTGCTGGAGCACCTGTCGCCGTCACCGGCGGTGTGGTGCTCGGGCCTCCGCAAGCGCTATGGGCGGCAGACCGCGGTCGACGAGGTGGGATTCACGGTCGGCCGCGGAGAGGTGGTGGGTCTGCTCGGCCCGAACGGCGCCGGTAAGACGAGCGTCATCAAGATCCTGCTCGGCCTGGTCCGGCCCGACGCGGGAGAGGTGCTGCTGCTCGGGCGGCCGGCTCAGGATCCTGCATCGCGGGCCCGGGTCGGCTACCTACCGGAGCTCT
>JASLBX010000419.1 GCA_030146385.1 Jiangellaceae bacterium
TCCGAGGCCGCCGTTCTCGTTGGACGCGGTTCCATCGACGCCAAGCCCCACCGGCACTCGGGCTTTGAGCATCTCAGGCAGGCGGGCGATTCCAGCGCCCAGTCGTGCGTTGGATGACGGGCAGTGGGCGACGCCGGTGCCGGTCGCGGCGAATCGGCGGACGTCGCCGTCGCTGAGGTGGACGCAATGAGCCATCCACACGTCGTTGCCGAGCCAGCCCAGCGAGTCGAGGTAGTCCGTCGGCCGTATCCCGAACTGCTCAAGGCAGTACGCCTCTTCCTCGACCGTCTCCGATCCGTGCGTGTGCAGGCGGACCCCGAGCGTGCGGCCGAGCGACGCGGACTCCCGTAGCAGGTCGGTCGTGACCGAGAACGGCGAGCAGGGGGCGACGACGATCCGCACCATGGAGTCGGGCGACGGATCGTGGTGGGTTTCGACGGCGCGGGTGCTCTCCGCCAGGATCGTGTCGATGTCCTCGACCGCGAAGTCGGGCGGGAGGCCACCCTCGGACTGGCCGCGGTCCATGGAGCCTCGGCTCGCGTGGAACCGCAGCCCCAGTTCACTTGCGGCCCGGATCTCTGCGGCCAGCAGGTCGCCACCGCCGCGCGGGAAGATGTAGTGATGGTCGGCTGCCGTCGTGCACCCAGACAGCAGCAGCGACGTGATCGAGCCGCGGGCGGCCGCGTAGACGGAATCCTCGTCGATTCGGGCCCAGATCGGGTACAGCGTGGTGAGCCAGTCGAACAGGATCGCGTCCTGCGCCAGACCGCGGGTCAGCCACTGGTAGAAGTGGTGGTGGGTGTTGATCAAGCCGGGTGTCACGAGGTGGCCCGTGCCATCGAAGCGCCGCTCAGCGACGCCGTCCGGTGATGTCGGTGCCCCTCCGGGGTCGACCGCGGTGATCCGGTTACCCTCGACGACAACGTGGCCGGACGCGATCTCGGTGCCGACCGCGTCCACCGTAGCGATGGTGGCGTTCTCGACGACGATTCGCGCTGCCATGCTGGTAACTGTGCCAGCCGTTGTTTGCTGGCGGGTGATCGACGACGGATCCGGACGAGGATCATTGTCGGACCTGCGTTGTAGTATCGGACACATGTTCGATGCAGCGGTGGTCCGGGAGTTGGCCGGTCTGGTTGACCGGCTGGCCGGGTTGCCTGCTGCGGTCGGTGAGGACGCGGCCCGGGTGGATGTGATCGCGGCACTGGAGAAGCTCAAGGCTGCCGCGGCTGCCGCGCAGTTGCAGGTGATCGCGGAGTTCGCGGCGTCGCAGGAGGCGGCGAATCGGGCGATGGGGATGTGGGCTCGGCAGGCTGGTCGGGGGATCCCGGAGCAGGTCGGCCTGGCCCGGAAGGTCCCCGGCTGCGGCGGCGCAGCAGGTGTCCCCGGGCGCGGGCGCTGATCGAGCAGCTGTCCGCCACGTTCGGGCTGCTGCGCCGGGGTGAGGTGTCGAGCATGTGGCCACGATTGTGGTGACCGAGACTTCGCATCTGGCCGCGGAGGATCGGCAGATGGTCGATGAACAGTTGGCTGAGCAGTTGACGGCGTTGAGCCCGAAGCGGGCGGACGCGGCGGCCCGCCGGTTGGCGATCGAGGCCGATCCGGCTGCGGCGGTGGCCCGGGCCGGCAAGGCGCGTAAGGATCGGCGGGTGGGGATCCGCCCGGCGCCGGACACGATGGCAATCGTGTCCGGGGTGTTGCCGCGTGAGCAGGGGGTGGCCGCGCATGCGGCGCTGCGCCGGGCGGCCGACGCGTTGAATGCCCGCATTCGGCCCAGGACGCATCCGGGTCCTCGTAATAGGTGTCCGGCCCGACGGCGACGCTTGTAGGAACCGCCTGCGCCGGAATCATTTCCGGGAAGCCACAGACGAAATCGAACGGCGAGGGCTCAGGGCACCCGGCCAATGGGATCAGCATCCGTCGTGGCGGGCAGGTCTATCGACCGCATCACAGCGCCGTACGGATGAGCGCTGGCGCCCACACTCACGGACAGCAGCACAACGGTGGATGAAACAGACAGCAAGACTCTTACCGAACGACGCATCTCGGGCTCGCTCTCCCCGATTAGCCAAGGACCCAGCGAGCCGAAATTAGCAGTGGTAGTGGGCGCGAAGGAGCGTGAACACCGGAGTTGGCTACGACTCAGCGAATGTGCTGTCGTGCTGATGGCACATCGTCGAACGCGGATGTGCTGTCGTGCTGATGGCACATCGTCGAACGCGGATGCCCGCAGCACTATGGTGGCGGCGACAGTCCTGCGGTGCGAGGAGAACGAATCAATGGTGGCGATTGACGGACTTGGCCTCGCGGGGTTCAACACGCTGCCCGCGGACCGCGCCGAGGAAGCCCTGCTGGCCTGCTGCTCGTCGCGCCGCTGGGCACGGGCAGTTGCGGCGGGACGTCCATTCGGGTCGGCCGACGAGTTATACACGGCCGCAGAAAGCGCGTTGGCCGAGTTGACCGGGCCCGACATCGACGAGGCGCTGGCCGGACACCCTCGGATCGGCGAGCGGGCGGGTCCCGGTCACTCGGCGTGGTCGAGTCGGGAGCAGGCTGGGATGGCGGGCTCTCCCGACGACATCCAAGCTGCGCTGGCCGAGGGGAATCGCGCCTACGAGGAGCGCTTCGGCCACGTCTACCTGGTGTGCGCGACCGGCAAGAGTGCCGAGGAGCTGCTGACGATACTCAAGACACGACTCGAGAACGATCCGGCGACCGAGCGCCGGGTGGTCCGCACTGAGCTGGGCAAGATCAACCGAATCCGCCTGGAGCGGATGCTAGGCGAAGGGACGTGACCGGTGAGCACCGTGACGACGCACGTACTCGACACAGCCCGGGGACGTCCCGCTGCCGGCGTGGCAGTCCGACTCGAGCAGTTGACCGGAGACGAGAGCAACGTGCTGGCTCAGGTGGTCACGGACGACGACGGCCGCGTCGGCTCGCTGGGGCCGGACGAGCTTGCGCCCGGCGACTACCGGCTCGTGTTCGAGACCGGCGCTTACTTCGCAGGTCTGGGTCGGCAGACGTTCTACCCCCGGGTGACGATCGAGTTCTCGATCACTGACTCGGCCGCGCACTACCACGTCCCGCTCCTGGCGAGCCCGTACGGCATGACCACGTACCGGGGGAGTTGAACGCATGGGAATCGTCCTGGGGCCCAACCGGTACGGCAAAGCCGAGACGCATCTGGTCCGGATCTACCGCGACACGCCTCGGCACCGGATCCGCGATCTATTGGTGTCAACCTCGCTGCAGGGCGGGTTCGACGACGCGCACATCTCGGGTGATCAGAGTGCCGTGCTGCCGACCGACACCCAGAAGAACACGGTCTTCGCCTTCGCCAAGGAGCACGG
>JASLBX010000423.1 GCA_030146385.1 Jiangellaceae bacterium
TGGCGCAGAACGCGAATGAGCGGCTGCCAGATGTCAGTACTGCGGTGCTGAGCGGCGCCTCGCACCATTCAATCCCGACGGACGATCCGCAGCAGCTCAACCGCGCGCTGACCGAGTTCTTCGACTGACCAGGCGAAGCGTGGCGGAGTGCAGATGGGTCTAGTTACGTCCCCATCAGTGCGGTAACCAGTTCCTCTAATCCGTTGAACTGCCCGTCGAACTCATCGGAGCTCGTCGGCGGATCACCGACCGGTCGCTGGACGTAGGCGGTCCGCATGCCGCTCGCCTGAGCGCCGCGGAGGTCCCAGGCGTGGGCGGCCACCATGAGCACGCGTTGTGGTGGACATCCGGCGGTGTCGATGGCGAGCTGGTAGACCTCCGGCGCTGGCTTGTAAGCCTCGACGGCTTCGGCGGACAGGGCTTGGTGCCAGCGCAGCCCGGCATGTGCGTTGAGTCGCAGCAGAGCGGTGCGGCTGGCGTTGGAGAGCCCGAGTACGGGGAAGTGCTGCGTGAGCCGGTCGAGACCTGCGACAGAGTCGTCCCAAGGGGCAAGCGCTGACCCGCGGTGGCCAGCCGGTCGATGGCCGCCGGATCGGCGAGTCCGGCATGATCGGCCACCCGTTGAGCAGCCTCCCTGTCGATGATGTCGGTGTTGACGTACGCGCGGTGTCCTTGACCGATGCGTTCCTGCTCGTGCTCGACGTACTGCTGCCACGCGGAGAGCAGGTCGTCGAGAGATTCATCCTCGGCCGCGGGGACCGCGTCGCGAATTGCCGCTCGAAGTCCGCTGGGTTCGTCGACCAGAGTTCCGAGCACATCGAAGACGACGACATCGATCTCGCGAATCTCGGCCATGCGTTCTCCTGTTCGTGCCTAGTTGTCACGAGTACAGCGGGTGACAATCTTGCCACCAACCTCCTGACGCCCCGCCGGTGTTGGACGTCTGTGTCGTCCGATGGGGGTCTCTTTTCGAAACCGGCGCCTGCGTGACCAAATCACTCGTAAAGCAACGGGTCGGCGACTCGGCGGATGGGTCTCTAGCGGCAATCGCGACGGCGGCCATTGTGTGCCACATGGGCGCTTGCCGTCCGAACAGGTGTTCGACTAGAATGTGGATATGACTACTGGACCGCGTGGTGGGGTGCTGCTCGGCGGGGAGGCCGGGCGGCGGCCCCGGCGTGCGCGGGGTTTGTTGAACCGGTCGGGGGAGCCGTTCATTTCGTCGCCGTGGCGGGTGCAGTTGGTGATGGAGGAGGCGGTGCTGCCGGACGGTCGGCCGTTGTTTCCGGACGCGCCGAGTGCGTATGACCTGGTTGGGGAGCAGGTCGGGGAGGACGAGCTGGTGTTTGCCGGGATGCGTCCGGGTCCGAACCTGGGCGCGGAGCTCGTCGATCTGGACCCTCAGGTGTTGAGCGACGAGGGTGTGGTGGAGGCGATCCGGGCGCATGGGCGGATGGTGGCGCACCACGAGGCCCAGACGTTGAAACTGATGGCCGAGCTTGCCGCACGGCCGATCTACCAGCGGTGCGACGACGCGGCCGGGCATCAGCACGACGCGGCCCGAGTAGCGGCCAGTGAGGTGTCGCTGGCCATGTCGTGGACTGCACGGCACGCCGACACCCGGGTCGCTCACGCGGTCCGGCTGGTCAAGGAGTTGCCCGCCACGTTGGCAGCGCTTGACGCCGGCAAGATCGACGCCTACCACGCTCGGATAATCGACGAGGAGACAGCGCCGCTTGCCGACGACGCCGGACTGACTCGTGAGGTGGAGGCCGCTGCCCTGAGCCGGGCGAAGGGCAAGACTGGGCCGGCGTTGCGGGCGTTCGTCAAGCGCAAGGTGATAGCCGCGGCCCCGGAGAACGCCGAGCAGCGGCGCAAGTCGGCGCGGAAGTGCCGCCGGGTGGACAAGCCGTTCCCCGAGTGCGACGGCATGGGTTCGATGCAGATCTACGGCCCGATCGAGGACCTTGCGGCGCTGTTCACCGCGATCGACGCCGCAGCCCGGGCGCGCCGTGACGCCGCGGCCAGGGCCGACGACTTTGACACCGCCGGCATTCCGTTGGCCGGGTTGCGGTTCGACGTGCTGGCGGACCTCGGCTGGACTGCACTCAATGCCGGACACCTTGGGTGCTGCAATCCCAAGTGCGGAGGCGGCTCGCAGCGCCTCGGCACCCGGCACGGCCGAGCCGCCACGGTGAACGTAACGGTGCCGTTGACAACCCTCGTGGGGGAGGGCGGAGAGCCCGCAGAGTTGGCCGGCTTTGGTCCGGTCTCGGCGGAGGTGGCGCGGCGGATCGCGGGTGGCGCCATGTTGCGGCGGTTGCTTACCGACCCGGCCAGTGGCGCGCTGCTCGACTATGGAACCACTCGGTACGAGCCGCCGCAGCATCTCTCCGACCACGTGATTGCCCGCGACCGGACGTGCCGCTTCGCCACGTGCAGTTGGCCGGCCGAGTCGTCCGAGCTCGACCACACGCAACCGTTCCGGCCCGACGGCAGCGGCGGTCGAACCGCGGCGGACAATCTGGGTCCGTTCCACCGCAGGCATCACAACGACAAGACGCATCACAGGTTCAAGGTCACCCAACCCGAACCAGGCCGATTCGTGATCAAAACGCCGGCGGGGCTGACGTACCGTGTCGATCCTGAGATCATCGGCCCGGTGGACGATCCGCCCGACGGCGACTCGTCGGAGGCCGTCCTGCCCGTGGTATGGGATGAAGAACTCGACGAGCCGCCGCCGTACTAGAACGACGGACGGCGAGCCTGCCGCGCCTCTTGGGCGATCGCCCATGCGTCCGCCACCGGACCAACGTGCCCGAGCTTGTCGGGGTTGACCACCGAGCGGATCGCCTGGATCTGCCCGTCGACGACGTCGAGCGTAAAGGTTCCGAGTACCTTGTCGTCCCGATCACGGAAGATCGCGCCTGGCTGGCCGTTCACCTTGTGGGGCTCCAAGCGAACTCCGATACGGACGAGTGGCGTGACGAACGCGGCGAGCACCCGGGCCACGTTCTCAGCGCCCATTATGGCGTTGGCCAACGCCGGGGCCTTGCCGCCGCTGTCGCCGGTCATCTGAACGTCAGCGGCTAGCAGTTCCCGCAGGCCGTCGACGTCCCCTTCCTTGAAGGCGTCGAAGAATCGCTCGGCGAGTTCCTCCCGCTCCCTGCGATCCGCCTCGAACCGGGGACGTCCCACGTCCATGTGCCCCCGCGCCCGCACTGCGAGTTGGCGGCACGCCGCCTCCGAACGCCCGACGGCCGACGCGATCTCGGAGAAGCTGAACCCGAACACCTCCCGCAGGACGAAGACCGCCCGCTCGAGCGGACTGAGCCGCTCGAGCAGCAACAGGGCTGCCATCGAGATCGAGTCGGCCAGTTCCGCCGACCGCTCGGGATCCTCGTACGGGTCGGTGATCAACGGCTCGGGAAACCATGGCCCGACGTACTCCTCCCGCTGGACACGGGCCGAGCGCAGCACGTCGATGGAGATCCGCGTCACGACGGCGGAGAGGAAGGCTTTGGGCGAGACGGGCTGGGTCGAAGAGCCCTCGTAGCGCAGCCACGCCTCCTGAACCGCGTCCTCGGCCTCGCTCACGCTGCCGAGGATCCGGTAGGCGATGGAGAACAACAGCGGACGGAGCTGCTCGAATTCCTCGGTCCGGGTCATGCCAGCTCTTCCTTGAAGCCGACGCGCCACGAGGGGTAGCGCAGGTCCCAGCCGAGCTCCCGCTTCGTCTTGGCGTTGGAGAAGCCGCGCCCCTCCGTCATGATCGCCACCGCCATCTCCCCGGCCAGCAGCCGGACCAGCCATTTGGGCACTCGCATCGGCCGCTTGGCCCCCACGCACTCAGCGAGGTAGGGCAGCCACTCGCTTACCGGGGCCGGGTCGTCGTCGACGATGTTGAACACGCCGTTCGCCTGCTGCTCCAGGGCCAGGACGGTGGCGCTAGCCGCGTCGTCCAGATGCACCCACGAAAAGTAGCCGGTGCCACCCCCGACGAGCGGGACCCTTCGCTTGCGCACGAGTTCGATCTGGTCGTCCG
>JASLBX010000476.1 GCA_030146385.1 Jiangellaceae bacterium
TCGTGCGTAAGTCCGGCGCCTGGTACACCTACGAGGGCGACCAGCTCGGGCAGGGCAAGGAGAACGCCCGCAAGTTCCTCAAGGACAACCCCGACCTGGCCGACGAGATCGAAAAGAAGATCAAGGAGAAGCTCGGCGTCGGTCCCCGGGTGGATGAACCGATCGCCGAGCCGCCGGTCGACTTCTGATGGCCGGTTGACTTCTGAGCCGCTGGAGGTCCGTCTCAACGTCCGGGGAAGGCACGCGACCGTGAGTGGACGCAGACGCAGCCGGGCTGCCGATACGCAGCCCGGCGGTGCCGTCAAGCAGCCGCGGGCCGACGAACGGAGCGAAGAGCCCGACGCCGACCCGGAGCGGGTCGCCCGCACCATCGCGCTGCGCAAGCTCTCAGCGGCTCCGCAGACTCGCGCGCAGCTCGACGACGCGATGGCTCGTCGCGGCGTGCCGGAGGAGATCCGTGATCGGGTCCTCGACCGGTTCGACAACGTCGGGTTGATCGACGACGCGATGTTCGCCCGGATGTGGGTCGAGTCCCGCCATGCCGGTCGTGGCCTGGCGAAGAAGGCGCTCGCGCATGAACTCCGCCGCCGAGGAGTCGACTCGGCGACCGTGGACGAGGCAGTGGCGGAGCTTCCACCCGAGCAGGAGGAAGCGACAGCCCGCGCCCTCGTGGAGCGCAAGTTGCGTTCGACCCGAGGCCTCGACGCCGCTGCGCGAACCCGACGGCTTGCGGGAATGCTCGCTCGAAAGGGCTATCCGGCGGGCCTGGCGTTCCGGGTCGTCCGCGAGGCGCTCGAACGCGAAGGCGTCGACGAAGATGAGCTCCCGCCCGAAGCCACGTGGTAGGCGATCCCACTCCGGTAAAGCAGGCTCGCGCTCGGTGCGAACCGGCTTGGATGTCGGTGCGAACAACGAAAGGTCTCGATATTGTAACGCTGACACCTTGACCGTGAGTGGGCCGCCCTCGTAGCCTCATTGGTCAAGAAGAACGTCCGCTACCGCGGATCCGCACACAACACGCCACACGCAACAAACCCGCAACTACTCCGGTCACCGACCGGTACGTGACATCAGGTCCTGGCTACTGGCCGGGCCGGAGCTGACGCATACCCCGCGTCGGCGTGACCGCCCGCACACCAGCGGGCTGCTTGCGCCTACGCGGGTGGCGCCCCAGCCGGGGCTGACGCCCCATTTGGGCTGGAGCCTCGCGACGGGCACGCCGGCGCGGTGCTCTCGAAGTGTCGCCGCGGCTCGCGGTAACGGACGCAATGAAGAGACGTCCGCACGCGGGCGACGACATAGAGGAGCCGACCGATGGAAAGCGCAGTCACAGCTGTACTCCTGGTTGTCGGCCTGGTTCTCGTGGCGGCTGCGCTCGGCGTGGTCGCATGGATCTTGTTAAGGCGTCCAGGCGCTGTGCGCCACGCGGCCGATGAGGTGCTGGCCGAGGCGCGGCGCGAAGCCGAGCAGCTGCGCGGCCAGGCTCGTGACGAAGCCGATCGGTCGCGCCAGCAGGCCGCGCAGCTGGTCGAGCACGCCAAGACCACGAAGGATGAGGCTGAAGCCGATATCCGGGCGATGCGCGACGACCTCAAAGAACTCCGGTTGGACCTCGAGCGTCGCGAGACCCGGTTGACCGAGCGCGAAGAGCGGTTGGACACCGACGAGCGGACGCACGGAGAGCGTGTGGCCGCGCTGGCCGAGCGCGAGGCGGAGCTGGAGCAGCGCTCGAGAGAGCTGGACCAGTTGGAATCCCAGCGCAGAGAGATCCTCGAGCGCACCGCCGAACTGACCGCGGAGCAGGCCAAGGCCGAGCTCGTGGCCTCAGTCGAGGGGCAGGCCAAACGCGAGGCCGCGATGCTCGTCCGCGACATCGAGCGGGAGGCTCAGGAGCAGGGCGACGCTCGCGCCCGCGAGATCATCACTCTCGCTATTCAGCGGCTCGCGTCCGAGCAGACGGCCGAGTCCGTGGTGTCGGTCCTGCACCTGCCGGCGGACGAGATGAAGGGCCGCATCATCGGGCGCGAGGGCCGCAACATCCGAGCTTTCGAGCAGGTCACCGGCGTCAACCTGATCATCGACGACACGCCGGAGGCGGTGCTGCTTTCGTGCTTCGACCCGGTGCGCCGCGAGGTCGCCCGGCTCACCTTGGAAGAGCTCGTCCTCGACGGACGGATCCACCCGCACCGCATCGAGGAGCAGTACGAGCTGAGCAAGGCCGAGGTCGAGCGCCTCTGCGTGCGGGCGGGGGAGGATGCCCTCGTCGACGTCGGGCTCACCGACTTCCATCCGGACCTGGTCGCACTTCTCGGGCGACTTCGATATCGAACGTCCTACGGCCAGAACGTGCTGAAGCACCTGGTCGAGTCAGCGCACATCGCTGGGATGATGGCCGCCGAGTTGGGCATGGACATGCCGCTGGTCAAGCGATGTGCGCTTCTTCATGACATCGGCAAGGCGCTCACCCATGAGGTCGAGGGCAGCCACGCGATTGTCGGCGCTGAGATCGCCCGGCGGTACGGCGAGCACGAGGACGTGGTGCACGCCATCGAGACCCACCACAACGAGGTCGAAGTCCGCACCATCGAGGCGGTTCTGACCCAGGCGGCCGACGCCGTCTCGGGCGGACGGCCAGGCGCTCGGCGGGAGTCGCTGGAGGCCTACGTCAAGCGGCTTGAGCGGCTGGAGGAGATCGCCAAGACCTACGATGGCGTCGAGAAGGTGTTCGCCATGCAGGCCGGGCGCGAGATCCGGGTCATGGTGCTGCCGGACGTGGTGGATGACCTGGCCGCGGGCGTGCTGGCTCGCGACATCGCCAAGCAGGTCGAAGAAGAGCTCACCTACCCGGGCCAGATCCGGATCACTGTCGTTCGCGAGTCCCGCGCCACCGAGTTCGCCCGCTGACGTTCGATCACGTTCAGCAGGCCTGTCCCTGCCGTACCACCCGCACGCGCCTGGTACGGCACCTATACGCATGCTGAACGTGGTCAACCGTCCCGTTGGAGCGG
>JASLBX010000490.1 GCA_030146385.1 Jiangellaceae bacterium
AGACCATGAGCGAGCCCTTCATCGTCCTTCCCGACGATGGCCGCCGTTTGGAAATGGGCACCTTCCAAGCCGTGGTTCTCGCCACCGCCGACAAGACTTCAGATGAGTTCACGCTGCTGCAGACAAGGGTGCCAACGCACTCAATTCCTTCACCCTCCGCATCACTACACCTACTACGAGCGGATGACCCGTCATGACCGAGAGCGACGACAGTGAGGTCAGCGTCCGCTACATCGTCGACGACGTGGAGGCTGCTATCGACTTCTACACCACCCACCTCGGCTTCACCCTGCGCTCCGCGCACCCACCCGCCTTCGCCGACGTCACCCGTGGCCCATTGCGGTTGCTACTGTCCGGACCGGGCAGCTCCGGCGCCCGCGCTACACCTACGGACGCCGCGACTGCCGGGCGCAACCGCATTCACCTCACCGTTGACGATCTCGATGCCGAAATCGAGCGCCTCAGCAGCGCCGGACTGTCCTTCCGCAGCGACGTCGTCGCAGGCCCCGGCGGACGCCAGATCCTGCTCGCCGACCCCGCCGGTAACCTCATCGAACTGTTCACCCCCGCAACACCCTGACTTCGGGGTCACAATTCGAGCCGGGCCTGTCGACTTTGCGCCGCCCGGCGCAGGTGCGGCGGTTTGGCTGCATGCTTGGGCGGGTAATGATCTCGAGGAGGCAGACATGCGGATCGGAAGCTTGATCGTCGCAATCTGGTTGATTATCGGCCTGCTCGCCGCCTGGCAGCGGGATTACTTCGAGGACAATGAGAACCCCGACTGTGAGCGCGCCAGCACGATCGCGATAACGATCATCGCGGGGCCGCTCAACTACGTGGGCGTGAACCCCAGGGTCGAGGAGTGCGAACTCCCCGAGCCGTCGGAGTAGACGCCGGGTGGCTTGGTTCCGTGCAGCCATACGATGACCGAGCCGCCGGCGCCCAGACACCCACCCAGCACCTCGGGGCGCCCGCCGCCGAGGGTATCCATGCCGCCGCTGGGACGCTCTGAAACGAGCACCGTCACGTCGCCTGCGGAGATCACCTGGCCTCCGCTGCCGCCAAGGAGACCAAACGCCGCGGCGGCCGGCTCAGGCGTCCGATCCTCGAGGAATCCCGAGCGTTGCAAGCAGGTCTTCGTGGAACTGGATCCACACGGTGTGACAGGAGTCGAGCTCGGGAAAGTCGACCCAGCGCCGTTGACCGGCGTCTACCTTGGCCAGGGCGGCGGAATACCGGTCTGCATAGCCGTCGAACCGCGGCAATCGCGCCGTCAGCTGGCTGCACACCTGGCTGAACGACCGGTTCAACGATGTGAGCGTCCGCAGGACTCGTTCGTCCCACTTCCAGTCGGTGTGATCGTTGAACGCCATGGCGTCGGAACGCGCCGGCCGGATCTGCCAATTGGTGCATGCGGTGCCGAACCGCCGGTTCAGCGGGACGAACTCCGCGTGGGCGCGAGTGACGGCGTCGCGGGCGCCGGCCCGATCGAGCTCTATTGCCAGGCGCCGCTCGTTCTCGACTCGGCCGCCGTCGGTGAGGGACCAGCCCGAGCTGCCGGCGAAGCTGGAATGGGTGACCCATCCGCGGGCTGCGAAGTCCAGCAGTGCTTCGTCCACGATGTCGCCGTCGAGCCCGAAGTGGGCGGCGATACAAGTTGCCGACGCGAAGCCCAGCACCCGTGGCCCATGCAGTACGAGATCGTCCGGACTGGATACGTACGCAGGCATCTCAGGACTCGCCGACGAGTCCGACGCGGCCGGCCAGACGGTCGAATCGCTGCACTGCTGCCTGGGCCGAGCGCAGGCCCATCCCACGCGCGATTCGCCCCCACGACCAGCCCTGCGAGCGCGCGACGAACAGCATCCCCGTTTCGAGCTGTTCCATCTCCGCCCGAGCAGCCGGCATCAGCGTGAGCGCCGCTCCCACCTCCTCCTCAGTGATCGACCCCGTCTGGCTACGCCATACTGCGAACCGGACAAGATCGGTTGACGACGGCGGTTGCGCAGGGTGCAGCCACGGTGCGCGCGGTAGCAATGCGGCGCCGGCGTCAAGCAGGCACTGGCGTGCACCGTGCTCGCGGGCCGCGCGCTCCTGGTCTGGATCGAGAATCGGCACGCGGCCCAGCTTTTATCATCAACAATCCGTTGTCAACAGAACATTGATATCGCCCCAACTTCAGGGCGTCTCACGTCTCGCAGCGCGCCTTGAGGCCGCGAACTTCCATGTCCAGATACTCGTTGGTGAGCCGCTTGGTCATCCTGCCCACCAACGGTCCGAGCAGGCCAGCTTGCTCCAGCGAGGCAGTCGCCCTGGCTCGATCGTCCCCGTCCACCGGAGTGACCACGTGGCTGCCGGTGGTGACGACTCCCGGACCACGCGCTACCCAGGTGAACGAGCGATCAGGCACCAACTCGGTGACTTCCCACACAGCCACAGGGAGGCGCGGCTGCCTGATCCGGGCACGGGAGCCCACCCGCAGCGGGCCTTCGTCCAGCCGCTCTACGCTGGTCACGCTCTTCGTCCACTCGGGCCAGCGCTCGACGTCGCTGTAGACGGCGAAGACGCGTTCGGCTGGGGCCGCAATTTCGATCGAGGCCTCAAATCGCATGTCGTGACGATACGCGCTGGGTGCTCCCCGGCTACGCGCCGCGCGCCGTCAATGTCCGATGTCGAGGTCGCCGGCTTCGACGAGCCCGCTCTCGTACGCGAAGACGACGATCTGAGTGCGGTCACGTAGTCCAAGCTTGGTCAGGATGCTGGACACGTGTGACTTGACGGTCGCCGGGCCGATGAAGAGCTGCTCGGCGATCTCGGCGTTGCTCGAGCCACGCGCGACGGCGGCCGTGATCTCGCGTTCCCGCTCAGTCAGGCGCTCGAGCCGGCGTGCGACAGCGGTATCGACGGTCAGCCGCTCCGCGAACTGGCTGATGAGCCGGCGGGTAATGGACGGCGCCAGCAGCGCTCCCCCGTCGGCCACGGTGCGGACGGCGGTGGCGAGCTGATCGGCAGGTATGTCCTTGAGTACGAAGCCGCTCGCTCCAGCCCGCAGCGCCCGGTAGACGTACTCGTCCGGGTCGAACGTGGTCAGGATCAGCACTCGGACGTCCCAGTCCGCCTCCGCCAAGATGCGGGACGTCGCTTCGAGGCCATCCATGTCGGGCATCCGTATGTCCATGAGAATGACGTCCGGACGGTGCGTCCGCGCCGCCTCAATGGCCTCGACGCCTGTGCCCGCTTCCCCCACGACCTCGATGTCGTCGTGAATCCGCAGGACCATAACGAACCCACCGCGGACGAGCGCCTGATCGTCAACGACGAGGACGCGGATGCTCACGCCGGCTCCCCTCCGATCGGCAGATGTGCCGCGACCCGGAACCCGCCACCGGGGCGCGGTGCTGCGTCGAGGCTGCCGCCCAACAGTAGTGCCCGCTCCCGCATCCCGACGATGCCGTG
>JASLBX010000509.1 GCA_030146385.1 Jiangellaceae bacterium
CGGACCTGCTTCTCGACGCTACCGATGACGAACTGCACCAGCCGTACCGGGCGCCCGCGATGCCTGACACGCTGACCCTTGTGAAAGATCTTCGCGAGTGCGGGATCGCGGCGGTCGTGTCTGGGGCGGGTCCGTCCGTACTCGCTCTCGCCACTGCGGACCAGCAGGTCGGTGAGGTGCAGGGGTGGGACGTACGAGCCCTGCCGGTCGACCGGCGAGGGGCCGTCACAACGCGGTCAGATGGCGCAGATGGTCACGACACAGTTCGAACGGACATCAGGGCTAGTCCGAGTCGGGCTGAGCCGTGCTAAACTCGCTACTGCACCGACACCCTCTGGGTTGGTCGCTTGTCCCATGGAGCGGGTTCACCGCGTCAGCCATGGATTCCTATGTCTCGTCGAGTCGGCTTGCCTACCCGGCGGGCCAGCCAGCCCTTGCGTCCGGTGCGTCCCAAATCCGGGGGTTCAGCCCCCGGGATGATTCATGCGCCGGTTCTTTCCGGTGCCGGTCCAGGGGAAGGACCCTGAGTGACTAACACTGATCTCTTCGGAGCATCCGAGCCCTCGCCAGAACGGCCCAACGCCGAGGTGTCCGAGGGCCCTCAGAACGAGCAGCCCACCTCGGGACGGCGTCGCCGCGCTCCCGGGCTGAACGGCATGGTGCTGGCTGAGCTGCAGCAGCTCGCCGGCAGCCTTGGCATCAGGGGCACTGGCCGTATGCGCAAGGGCCAGTTGATTGATGCCATCAAGGCCGCCCAGAGCGGCGGTGCGGGGGCGCCAAACGAGAACGGCCCTGCCGGCGGCGCCGCGCAGGGCGCAAGTTCGCCCGCGTGGCAGACCGAACAGCAACAGCTCGAGCCAGTGGCTGCGGCCGCCGAGCACGAGCCGCGGACGACTGTCGTGGCGACGGCGGAGACCGGCGGACGCCAAGAGTCCGGCGAGCGGTCTGAGTCCGGCGGTCGGCCTGAGTCCGGCGCGGAGCCGCAGGTGCGTGCCGACCAGCAGACCGGCGGCGAGTCGGGCGGTGACCGGTCCGACGACAGGTCCGGCGATCGGTCCGGTGACGGCGAGCGTGGTGACCGGCGCGGTGGCGACCGTCAGGGTGGCTCCCGGCAGCAGCGCAACGACCGCGGTGACCAGCAGGACAGCAGCGGCCGGCAGGACGGTGGCGACCGCCAAGACGGTGGCGACCGCGACAGTGACCGCTCCGGCGGCCGGAGCCAGCAGGACCGCCGCGACGACGATGACGACCGGCGCGGGGGCAACCGCCGCCGGCGTCGTGATCGCCGCGGTGGCCAGCGCCGTGGCGGTGGTGGCGGCGGCGGGCGTGGCGAGCGCTACGAGGAGCCGCAGATTTCCGAGGACGACGTCCTCATCCCTGTTGCCGGAATCCTCGACATTCTCGACAACTATGCGTTCGTCCGGACGTCCGGCTACCTGCCCGGCCCGAACGACGTGTACGTGTCGCTGGCGATGGTGCGCCGGCACGCGCTTCGCAAGGGTGACGCGATCACCGGAGCCGTGCGGCAGCCGCGTGAGGGCGAGAAGCAGCAGAAGTTCAACGCTCTGGTGCGGGTCGACACGGTAAACGGCGCCGACCCGGAGGTGGCCAAGCACCGTCCCGACTTCGCCAAGCTGACGCCGCTGTACCCGCAGGACCGCCTCCGCCTGGAAACGGAAGCCAGCAACCTGAGCACCCGGGTCATCGACCTGGTGGCGCCTATCGGCAAAGGGCAGCGCGCATTGATCGTCTCGCCGTCGAAGGCCGGTAAGACGCTCATAATGCAGGCGATCGCCAACGCGATCACGGCCAACAACCCGGAGACCCACCTGATGGTGGTGCTGGTCGACGAGAGGCCGGAGGAGGTCACCGACTTCCAGCGCGCGGTCAAGGGTGAGGTCATCGCGTCCACGTTCGACCGTCCCGCGGACGACCACACCACGATCGCCGAGCTGGCGATCGAACGCGCCAAGCGGCTGGTCGAGCTGGGCCACGACGTGGTGATCCTGCTGGACGGCATCACCCGGCTCGGGCGGGCGTACAACCTGGCCGCGCCGGCCAGCGGACGGATCATGTCCGGTGGTGTCGACTCGTCGGCGCTCTACCCGCCGAAGAAGTTCTTCGGTGCGGCGCGCAACATCGAGCACGGTGGCTCGCTGACCATCCTGGCCACCGCGCTGGTCGAGACCGGCTCGCGGATGGACGAGGTCATCTTCGAGGAGTTCAAGGGCACGGGTAACTCCGAGATTCGGCTACGCCGCGACCTGGCCGACAAGCGGCTGTTCCCGGCTATCGACGTGGACGCCTCGAGTACGCGTCGCGAGGAGATCCTCGTCTCCCGCGAGGAGCTGGCCGTCATGTGGCAGCTGCGCCGGGTGCTGTCGGCGCTCGACCCGCAGCAGGCGATCGAGCTGCTGATGGACCGGCTGAAGAAGACCAAGAGCAACATCGAGTTCCTTCGCCAGGTGCAGCAGACCACGCCAACGGTCGGCAACGGCAAGGACGAAGACTGACGCTCCGGTTGACCACGTTCAGCATGCCTGTTGGTGCCGTACCAGGTGCACGCGGCTGGTACGGCACCAACTCGCCTAGTGGCGCGCGCCGGCCGGCCCGGACAGGGTTTGGTCCGGCGGACGCCGGCTGGAATAATTACTACACAGTGCCGGTTTCCCAGTACGGTCCCGGTTCACGGCCAGGCACACCCGCTTGATCGACCCGGCGGCCCATAGAACTCGATGGAGTAATCCACATGAAGCCAGACATTCACCCCGGGTACGTGGAGACCACGGTCACGTGTACCTGCGGCAACACGTTCACCACGCGCAGCACGGCGCAGAACGGCGTCATCCACGCCGATGTCTGCTCCAACTGCCACCCGTTCTACACGGGCAAGCAGAAGATTCTCGACACCGGTGGCCGCGTGGCCCGGTTCGAGTCGCGCTACGGCAAGAAGAAGGCCGGCGCCAAGTAGCTGTCTTGACGAGGGGTCGGACGCGGCGTTCATTCGCCCGTCCGGCCCCTCGCCCGGTTTCTACGGCCCTTACCACTCCTTAACGTGATCATTCCGGAGGTCGGATGTTCGAGCGCGTACCGGACCTGGTCGCCGAGCACGCCGAGCTCGAGCGCCGCCTCGCCGATCCGGCCATCCATGCCGACGCCGCCAAGGCCCGCAAGCTCGGCCGCCGCTACGCCGAGCTCGGCCCAATCGTGCGTACGTACGACGAGTGGCGCCGGGTAGGTGAGGACCGCGTCGCCGCACTCGAGCTCGCAGAAGACGACCCGGCCTTCGGCGCCGAGGCCGATCAGCTGGCCAAGCGGCAGGCAGAGCTGGAGTCCGAGCTTCAGACGCTGCTGCTTCCGCGGGATCCCAACGACGATCGGGACGTGATCCTTGAGATCAAGGCTGGTGCGGGAGGCGAGGAATCGGCCCTCTTCGCCGGCGACCTGCTGCGCATGTACCTGCGGTACGCCGAGCGCAACGGCTGGAAGGCCGAAA